>NZ_JAUBUG010000136.1:0-6318 GCF_036705345.1 Microcoleus sp. B3-D2 | reverse complement strand
TTGCACTTTATTCTCGCTCGCGCGCTCGAAACCTTTCGCGACGCAATATGCACTCGATTATTCAGCAAGCCCTAAGTGTTTTTTTGAGGGGGTCAAATCTTTCGGCTGTAGGACTGGTGCGGCAAGGGTTTGAGCCTCTGTGTCTTGAAAAACGATCGTTTAAAAGTATCTACCGACTGCTTTAAATCGCCTACAAGCGTGACGGTGAAAGTTCCCAAAGGGGTATTGGGCCATCGCTAAGGCTGTGCTGCAAAGGCGGGAAATTTATTATTAGAAGCTTTATCTTATTAGAAGCTTTATCTTATTTTGTGGATATGAGTTGAGCTGCATTTAGGGCATTTCCTACAAAATCGCCTTATTATCCCTCATGAACTCATATTGTAATTCCGCAACGCCCTAACTTACTATTTTTAACCAACTTTCTCCTCTAAACTGTCTTTTTTTTGTTCGAGAGCTGTCGATACAAATAGTCGAGGTAGTAAAAGTCCAGACCTAGTTTTGTAGTCGGCAAATTCAGGATATCGTCCGAGTGAACGCTCTTTTTTGATCATGTTAGGAATAAAAACACCAGCAATAAAAGCTGCCAGAATTAAAAAAGGTAGCCAGTGCTGAACTAGCATCGCAAACGATCCGTAGATTAGGATTTCTCCTAAGTAATTCGTATTGCGCGATCTGGCAAAAAATCCTTCTGTTATTAGTCCCGGACGGTACTTAAGGGTGTAGTACTTCTGTGCATCACCAGTATAGGCGAGAAAGACACCGATAATATTTAGGGAAATTGCTGCTGCCACTAACGGCAGAGGTGGTTGTGATCCACTGCTAATCAAAATAAAAGGTGCTACCCAATAGAGGCTAACTGACACAAAGCCTAATATTCCCGTTCCGACAGAGATTTCTTGTTCCCACTGTTTATCTGGATATATCTGGTCTTTGAGCAGCCACAACAAACCATAAGTACCGTGCAGGGCGAGATAAACCCAAGCACCAAAATTAAAATTTTGGTAAATGAACATCAGTGTCAAAATAAATGGAAAGGTGAGTGCTTTGTGCAGATTGATAAAATGCTTGGGTTTCATAGCTTTTGTTAATCTCTATCTAGTAAACTCTATCTCTCTTTATATTACACTTTTTAGATATAACTACTTATCACGAGTAAACTTATCAACCTGCTTCTATTTTGCCTGACGGGGTAACAAGCAACTTGAAAGCGTGACCGGAGGGCGATCGTTCGTTTACTTGACAGCTCCGGCTCTCGGCTTAACAAAGAAAATCGATCGCGATCTCAGTAGCGATAGAATGTTGCGCGGCTCATTCGCCCCGAAAGCTTAATCAATGATTTCTCTAATCGGGCGATCGCTATTTCACAAGTTCAGTCCTGGACGCATCAACACCAAGAAACCAGGTTTTTTACCGTTTCTGGGGCTGTAACAAAGTATTTCGTGAAAAACCCGGTTTCTCAGCACCGGTGAGTAAGTCGCAAGTATTGTTAAATTCCGCTGGAGTCGCGGATTCGCCCATTGTAATCAACTCTGATTCGGCCATCTTGGGAAACCGTAACAACCGTCTCTACAGTATAGACAGACGAACCAGGCTTGGAACCCTTAAAAGTAAAAGTCCAAGTTCCATCGCCATTGTCAACAAACGGCGATTCCTTAGAAGTACCGTGCATAGAAGCTTCAGCTCGATAGTTGCCTAAACCCCCATTAGCCCTTTCTGCTGCTTGACGGGCTAAGTTTTTTGCCCGATTGAGTTCGATATTATTGTTGATCACTCTCGCGCCGTCGGTCTCATATTCAGGAGCAGGATTAGCATTACTCAAGGTGGGGGAGACTCCAACGGCTAAAGTTGAGAGCGCTACCAGACAAGCAAGTCGAATGTTTAGTTTCATAATACAAACTGATTTATAGTTTGATAAAGTCTACAACACTTGCCCGAAAAAACCCGGTTGAATTTTCAATTTTTAATTTTCATTTGTGAATCGTCTGGGGTTTCCTCACCGTTCAAATAGCGGTAACTAATCCGAGAAATCTCCCGAATCAATGTTTGAGCTGGCTTCTCCGTTTCCGGTGAATGCTTCACCATCACCGCCACTAAATAACGCTTACCGTTCGGCAAATCCACCATCCCCGCATCCGCTAGCATTGTATCAATGTTGCCGGTTTTGTGAGCAATAACTGAACCTTCGCCTAAACCTTTCGGCAGCAAAGAAGCGTTTTGAGTTTGGCGCATGATTTGCAAAATACGATCGCGCGATTTCACCGATACCAAATTACCCCGATCGACCTGGGCTATGATATTAATCAAATCCTTCGGACTGGTAGTATTAGTTCCCTCCAAATCTGGCAAATTATTACGCAGAACCGTGGTACTCAAACCCCAATTTGCAAAATGCTGATTCAACACCTCAGCACCTCCCAACAACTCAATCATCATATTAGTCGCCGTATTGTCGCTGACAACAATCATATTTTGGGCAACTTCCAAAGCCGAATACTTCTTGCCAGGAGCCTGATCTTGCATCTCCCCAGAACCGCCGACAATGTGTTCGGGCTTCAGGGTCAGCATCTGATCTAACTGCACTTTCCCCTCATCTACTGCTTGGAAAAAAGCTACTAAAATTGGCACTTTAATTGTGCTAGCTGAAGCAAAAGCAGTATCCCCATTAAAATTTAGGTAGCTTCCAGTATCTAAATCAACTAGAAATATTCCGGCTGTCAAAGTAGGATTTTCTGTTGCTAAAACCTGAACTTGCGTTTTCAAAGCTCCTAATTCTTGATTCAGTTGCAGCACTTCTGGGGTTGCGGGTGCCGCAGATGCGCTATCGGCTGGGTTGTTCAGCCCTGTGCTGGTTTGTTCTTCTGTCGCTACAGTCGATGCTCGACTCACAGCATTCACCACAGACAGCAGCGTGCCGCAAATCACCGCTATCCCAACTCCCAAAATCAGCAAGCGAGTAGCATACACCAACGGCGGTACGCTCCGAGGTGCAGAGCGTTTACCCGGTCTAGGACTCGCTTGTGGGCGCGGTTTAGGCACGGGGGGTTTTTTGGCATCTGCGGGGATTACCGTGTCTGAAATGCGCGTTGGGGGCGAACTGGGACGACTTCCACGGGTTGCAGGGGGAGTGGCAGTTGGGAGCTGGCTGTTGGGATTGCTGGCGATCGAACTTACATTTTCCCGTTCCAGATTCGGGTTCGGAAACTCGAACATATCGACAGCAGCGAGACCTTTTTTCCCTGGTTGGCGAGTCTTCGACTGCGGAGTTTTGCTGGTTCTGGGTTTTCTGGGGTTAATTGCCGATCGGGGATCGGATAAAAAGTCTTGTGTAGTCAATTCTTCCGAAGATGTGGGAGAATTGGCTCCAATTCTGCTGCCGCGGCCCTGTTGCAGTGGCAAAGTCGCAGGTTCGGGCGATCGAATTTCTGAATTGCCGTTTTGCGGTTGCGAAGGGCGACGGCGGCCCGAGTTGCCAGACTGGCTTGCTTTGCCGGACTTAGGCTGCTTTGAGCCGGAGTTGGGAGAGGATATCGACGAAGATATCACCGATAATATCGATCCTTTGGGAAACCGCTCTGCCACGTCTTACTCCTTCATCACTACTGTAAATTTCAAGTTTAAGATTTTTCAGCTTGCCAGCCAATCAATTTTAGATTTTAGATTTTAGATTTGCCCCAGAGGCTGCATGGTATCAGCAACCAAGTTTATTGCTCGCAAATTATCGCAAAGCTTAGGTTTTTAGTCAAGAAACCCTGTTATCAAGAAATTGGGTTTAAAACCCCGTCCTTCTAGGACGGCTTTCTCCTAATGTAGGGGATACGACACGTACTTGTAAAGCTTTGTGAACAAGTTTAGCGATGTTAAGCTAGCGTTGCTAGCATAAGAGTATCGTGATTAGGTCGAAGTCATGCTAGTTTTTGAATTCAAAGCATACGGTAAAAAGCAGCAATTAGATGCTATAGATGAAGCAATTAGAACAGTGCAGTTCATCCGCAACAAAGCATTGCGCTTTTGGATGGACAACCAAAAAGTCGATAAATACGACTTAAATAAGTACAGCGCTGTTTTAGCTAAAGAATTTTCGTTTTGCGATGACTTGAACAGCATGGCTCGGCAATCTAGCTCAGAAAGAGCGTGGTCGGCAATCTCCCGATTCTACGATAACTGTAAAAAGAAAATTCCGGGAAAAAAGGGATTTCCGCAGTTCCAGAAAGACAACCGCTCGGTCGAATATAAGACAACCGGATGGCGTCTGGCAACCGACCGGAAATCTCTCACTTTTACCGACAAGAAAGGAATCGGGAAACTCAAACTAAAAGGGACGCGCGACTTACATTTTTATCAGCTCCGTCAAATCAAGCGAGTACGCTTAGTAAAGCGAGCAGACGGATATTTCGTCCAGTTTTGCGTTCAAGTTGACCGCTCTCAAAAGATTGAGGTCACAGGCAATGCCATTGGATTAGACGTGGGGCTCAAAGAGTTCTACACAGACTCAAAGGGCGTTGCCGTCGAAAATCCGCGATTTCTGGGCAAGGGAGAGTACAGATTAAAAAAAGCCCAAAGACGAGTTTCAAAACGAGTCAAGGGTTCGCACAACAGAAGAAAAGCTAGAGTGATTCTAGGAAAGCGCCACCTCAAAATAAGTAGACAGCGTAAAGATTTTGCCGTGAAATTGGCAAGATGCGTCATCCAGTCAAACGACTGTGTAGCCTACGAAGATTTGAGGATTAAAAATATGGTGAAGAATCACTGTTTAGCCAAATCGATTAACGACGCATCTTGGTATATGTTCCGAACATGGATGGAATATTTCGGCAAAGTATTCGGAAGGATTACGATTGCCGTGCCAGCCAATGGAACAAGTCAAGAATGTTCTAGCTGCGGGACAGTTGTTAAGAAAAGTCTATCAACGCGAACCCACGCTTGTCAGTGCGGATGCACCCTTGATAGAGATTGGAACGCCGCTAGAAATATCCTGAGTCGGGGATTAAGTACGGTGGGGCACACCGGAACTTGGATCTTAGATCCGAACGCTTGTGGAGAATTGACCGCTACCGATGTTGAAGCAATTCTGGATCGGCAAGTCGATTCTGCGAAACAAGAATCCCCTCGGCTTTAGCCAGGGGAGTGTCAAGAAGGTGACAAGTGGGGGCAGGAAAGTTCTCAGTGAAAAAAATCCTCAATCTCACATCCCCAATTATCAGCATTTCTCCTAGCTATCCGTTGGATTTTCCGGCAACGCCCCATCCAGAGTATCAGAATTTGCCTCTCGTGGGTAAGTTTTGATTGCCCATTCTGTTTGGCGGAGGACGCCCCGCAGCATGGCGACTTCATCAATTGTTGGATAGGCTCTGTTGTACAAACGCCGAAATTTTTCCATCCGGCTTGCTGCTGTGTGCTGCTGCAAATATCCTATTTTGAGTAACAGCGTTTCTAGTTGCTGGTAATATCCCTCTAAATTTTCCAAGGGAGCACTGGCGAGTGGAATTGAGGGATTTTCTGTCTGGCTGGTGGCAAGTTTTTCTTGGTAACAAGTTGATAAATTATCTGTTGCATCCGGTATTGAAGAGGCAGAGCCTCTGGATATGCGTTCCCAGGCTGAGCCTGGGAACGAGGCTTCTTCTTCCTGCTTTTCTCTTCCTTCTTCCCTCGGACTGACATCCGTTACATCCGTTACAGAATCCGTTGCCGAACTTCCTTCTTCCCTCTTCCTTCTTCCTTCTTCCTTCTTCCTTCTTCCTTCTTCCCGGTATAGTTCGTAACAGCAGATAGCGACTGCTTGGGCGAGATTTAGGGAAGTGTAGGCATCGCTGCTGGGAATGCGGATCAAGCGTTGAGCGCGGTTTAATTCGGCATTGGTCAAGCCGCAGTCTTCTCGGCCGAAAATTAGGGCGCTGGGGGCTTCAAGGAGCCAAGGCAAGGCATCTGCGGGTTCTTCTAGTTGTGTTGGCAACGATCGACAATCATCCCCTGTAGTTGCGATCGCTCTGACACACCCTACCAAAGCAGCGGGCAAACTCTCGACTACTTTGGTAGTTTCCAATATGTCGGCGGCGCGAACAGCCATCAGTCGGGCTTCTTCCCCTAAATGATCGCACTGGGGATTTACCAAAACTAATTGGTGCAAACCCATATTTTTCATGACGCGGGCAACAGAACCAACATTCAATGGGCCTGCAGGTTCGACTAAGACGATTCGGATGTTGGCGTCGGCCGTTTCGAGCATTTTTATTTGGGGAGGTGTTAGGGCGTGTCATTAATTAGGTAGGTTGACAAAACAGAATTAACGTGTATTGAGTAGCACTCAGAGGGTTAAGCCAG
>NZ_JAUBUG010000135.1:0-6405 GCF_036705345.1 Microcoleus sp. B3-D2 | reverse complement strand
TCCTGAAGCTTGAGTGAGCGATCCGAACCCTACCCACATTCCCCAGCTTTTGTCAACTCTTTTAATTGATGACACACCCTAGGCAGAAATTGGTTGTTTTGTTTGTTTTGATTAAAATTTAATCACTAACTAATGTAATGTCCAAATTAGCATGGCCAAGCAACGATCGAAATCTGATTTACCGACAAAAATGTGTCCCGTGTGCGATCGACCTTTTACTTGGCGCAAAAAATGGGCTGACTGCTGGGATGAGGTCAAATACTGCTCCGAACGTTGTCGCCGCCGCCGTTTGGCGGCTCAAGATTAAGAATTTAGGGCAAGTTGCTCGATCGAAGCTAAGATTGCAAAGGAAAAATTTTAGGTATTAGGTTATAAATTATGGCATCGCAACAAGTGCAACCAAAGTTAGTTATTCACGGCGGTGCGGGCAGTTCTCTACATAGTAAAGGCGGAATTGAGGCGGTGCGGAAATCGCTTTACGATGTTTTGGAGGAAGTTTATCCGCTGCTGAAAGACGGTGCAAGTGCCGTAGATGCAGTGGTGCGGGGCTGCCAATTGTTGGAAGATGACCCGCGATTCAATGCCGGTACTGGTTCTGTGGTGCAGTCGGACGGTCAAATTCGGATGAGTGCTTCGCTGATGGACGGTTTGATGCAGCGTTTCAGCGGGGCGATTAATGTTTCTCGCGTTCAACATCCGATCGAACTTGCTCAATTTTTGCAGCATTCGGACGATCGGGTTCTCTCTGATTTTGGTTCGGCGGAATTGCTGCGAGAACTTCAATTGCCGATTTACGATCCGATGACGGATTTGCGCTTGCACGAGTGGATGCAGGAACGCCAAGGCAATTTTAGCAAAGCAATGGCTGACGTGGTGGCGGAACCGGCTGGTATGGGTACGATCGGAGTCGTAGCTTTGGATGTTAATGGACGCTTGGCTGCTGGGACTTCGACTGGCGGCAAGGGTTTTGAGCGGATTGGCCGGGTTAGCGACTCGGCGATGCCGGCGGGAAATTACGCGACTGGAAATGCGGCGGTAAGCTGTACGGGGATTGGCGAGCACATTATGGACGAGTGTTTGGCCCCGCGAATTGTGATTCGGGTAACGGATGGTTTGAGTTTGAAAGCTGCTTTTGAGCGTTCTTTTGCTGAAGCTGACGATCGTCAACGGGATTTTGGCGCAATTGGAATTGATGCTAGCGGTGCGATCGCTTTCGGCAAAACTAGCGAGGTGATTTTAGGTGCTTTTCACAACGGTATGGAAATGGGCGATACTTTGGAAATGGGCAAGGGAACGCTGATTTTTATTGCTTAGGCAAAGATTAGATTTGTTGCTTTTGTTGGATGCGATCGCGCGGCGAATACGCGATCGCATGATTGGGACTACCTCCTGTTTACGTCTTAACCGTCTTGGCGGTAGCTATACATAACATGAGTTCAAACGATATTAAAGAATTAGCAGAACTGCTTCGACGCTTGCGGCAAGAAGATAAAAATCTTCGCGTGTTCGGCGCAGATTCTCACCAATACAAACTGGGACAAACGCTTGCGGAAGCCGAGTTGCAGAGTTTCGAGCAGAAACATAAAATCAAGCTGCCCGAAGATTACCGTTTATTCTTGAAAGAAATTGGCAACGGTGGAGCAGGGCCCTTCTACGGTTTGGAGCTTCTTGAAAAGGCCGCACAGTATCGCGATTTGAGCAAACCATTCCCCTTCACCAAAGCAACAGACTCTTATTCAGATGAGGAGTTGGAGGAGTGGGGCGATAGAGACGAATATCCCGGCGTGTTGGAGTTATGCCATCAGGGGTGCGCCATCTACTCTTATCTCGTTGTAAACGGCCCCGCACATGGCACGATTTGGAACGGCAGGGAGGATTTCTATCCAACGGAATTGTCTTTTGGCAGATGGTATCGCCGCTGGGTTGAGAAGGCATTGCGGACTCTTGAGAATGAGCCGCTTGTGGATAAGCTCGCATTGGGAATGTCCAAGGAACAAATCTTAGTGGCAGCGGGAGGCGACTGGCAAGAACGAAAAGCCCTTCGTAACTCAATTTATTTCTTTGAAGCTCCAGAAATCCCGGCTCAACTTGAGTTAAACGAAGACAGGATAGTTATCAAAATCAATCTTTGGCCTTTCATATTAGCGCAGCCATAGGAAGGGCAGCATTACGCCATAATTAATAACCTCCTAATTGCCTTGACGGTTGCTATAATACCCGCTTTATTTTTTATTCTCTTAAAGAAGGAGGAAAGTTTGTTTAGTTTGAGGTAAAAAGCGATTTTAATCGCCGAGTGACACCGAAGATAACTAACCTGGATTTGGTATAAAAAACCTTAAATCAATTATACTACAAAAAATTAAGCGATCGCCCGTCACCTCTGCAATCTTAAATCCGCAGTTGCCAAAGTTTAACTGTACCATTCTCCCCGCCGCTGACGAGAGTTTCGCCCAAAAGCCCGATCGCCACTGCAGAAACAGGACTAGAATGTCCATCTAAAGTATGCAGCAATTCGCCACGAAAATTCCAAAGTCTAACAGTACCGTCAAAACACCCCACGGCCCAGTATTTCCCGTCGGGGCTAATTGCGGCGGCGGAAGTGATGCGAATTCCTGCGTGCACGGAATGCAATAATTCGCCTGTTTGCAAATTCCACAGTTTGATAGTTTGGCCACCATGATTGACAAGAATTTGGCTATCGGAAGAAATCGCTACATAATTTTCGCTGCCAAATGTTCGTCTCACTTCGCCTCCCGGCAATTCCCACAAAGTGACTGTGGCGCGACAGAAACCGCTGGCTGCATTGAGACCGCTGGCTACTAGCATTTTGCCGTTGGAGCTCAGGGCGATCGCACTTATGTCATCCCCTTGATAGCCTTCCAAAACTTGCAGCAGTTGGCCACTGTTGAGGTGCTGAAGCTTGATGGTGCCGCGGGTGGTGCCGATCGCCAAAATTTGCCAGTCGGGGCTGACGGCGACGGATTCGTGGCGGTGCACGTCTGCCAAACGCTTCAGCAGTTCGCCGTTTTGCAGGTTCCAGAGTTTGACTGTGCCCGCGCGCGATCGTGTCAGCAGCGTTTTGCTGGCGGGACTGAAAGCCACTAGCAACACGGCTGTTGAATGTCCGAAAATCGTCTGCCGCAGTTCCCCGCTGTGCAAACTCCAAATTTTCACTGTACTGTCCTCAGAACCCGTTGCCAGTAATTGTCCGTCGGGACTGATAGCTGCAGACAAAATCCTGTCTGAATGGTGGAGAGTGGCTTTTAAGATGGCGCCAGTTGAGGTTTTTGGCTGCGTTTTATACCCTGCTATTTCCAGCCAGTCGATCGCATCTCTCCAATTTTTGAGAGCATTTCGGGGCCGCTTTGTCAATAATTCTATGTATCGGTACAAACTTTTTGACAAATCAACTTCGACACCTTTGATTTGTTTGTTGAGAAAAACCGCAATTTCGGCTGGGCTGTAGCCGCACAGCAAGCCGCAGAGGTGTCGCTTTTCTACGGGTGTCAGCCCTCTTCTGGCGTGGGGGGCGAATTCTTGTTTGGCCTTTGACAAGTCGGTGTAAAGCTTTTGGATGTCCCAGCCGTTGCTTGCGCGTGCAAATGGTTCTTCTGGCGGATCGAGTGTAGAGGGTATCATTTGCGGCAGTCGCGATCGAGTTCCTAGTCAAATTCCTAACCAAAATCCTAACATTCGCTGTGCGCGATCGAACTGTTTTCACCGCTAATCTATTTTTAACACAGCAAACAGGGGAATGAGTTTCAGGTAGAAAATCCGCTCCTTTACAGTTTGCAAAATAACTATACATCAATCGGAGAAATAGAAAATGCCTGGTATTGCGATCGCCTTATTTTTCATCCTAGGTTTAGTTTTAAGTCTTGTTGGCTATTTTTGGGGATTAGTTCAAGCTTTTGGACAGGAAACTCTTTGGGGAGTGCTTTACTTGCTTGTCCCATTTGCCTCATTGGTTTTTCATTTTAAAAATTGGAGCGATGTCAAAATCAGAAAAGCATTTTTAATTCAATGTGGTGGATTGCTAATGTTTGTATTAGGAGGCATTACTACTTCTGTATTTTACGGCCAATATTTCACGACAAGCTCTCAGTCTGGGGTTAATGTAGAGCAGGGACCTAGCGAGCAATCGCCCTCTTCTTTCCCCTCTGATTTCAACACTTATCCATCACCAAGTCAAGAGCCATCTCCTGCTTCCCAGCCTAATTTGGGTACTGGGGGCGGTCAACAATATGACTTCAATCAATCGATGCAGCTTGGGAAATTAGCCTACAAGAACGGAGACTATCAAACAGCTTTAATCAATTTCAACAGAGCTGTACAAGCAAATCCAGGCGATGCTGAGGCCCTCAAGGGTGTGGAGGATACCAAAAAGGCGATCGGCCAAAGCCGGGTCAAATAATCCACAGCTTTAAAATTTGCGATCGCGCTAGCTTTCAATACCCTAGTCCACATTCACTTGAAATTAATTAAATATAAAATCATGAAACAGACATCAGACAAGCTCGAACTCCTCGAAATGTTAGGATTTTGGATACAGCTATTAGTTGGGGGTAGTTTTTTAGCATTCGGTTTGTCTTTCGGCGGTCTTTTCGGTTATTTATTTGCTGCACTTGGTTTGCTTGTAGTGATATTCGTAGAGATTGAGACAATTACATTTGATAAAAATCTCGGTTATATGACTATCAAGCGGCATAAACCACTCATTGCCAAAACGAAACTTATCAAACACCTCCTTCAAGATATTTCAGGTGTGGAGATACAGGAGATGTCAGGTAGCGAGAGTAATACCTATCGTGTCTGTCTGGTGTCGGAATCAGGCAAGCGACGTGTTCCTCTAACTTCTTCCTTCACCAGTGGTTTGAGAGACAAACAGAAAAAAGCCGAAGTCATTGCGACATTTTTGAATATCAGAAATTACGGTCTTGACGGCTTTCCCAGCCAACAAATTTTTAGCGAAGAACTTAAATGGGAGACTATAGAGGAGGAGATTGTTCACTGGGAAAGTGCAATCAAAAGTGACCCTAATGATGCTCATGCTCACATGAGATTGGGATTAGCTTTGATTAGCCAAGAGAAAACAAAAAATAAAGAACAAGCAATGGGCTACCTAAAACAGGCGGAGGCTCTTTTCAAAAGTCAAGGCTATGACGAGGAAGCAATGCAGGCAGCCCAACTTTACGGCGTTGTTTATTGGGGGATGGTTGGAAAGTGACGTTCAGATTCAGTCTTGGATACACTCCGACGCTTAGAAATCGGGTTTTTTACAGAAATTGATGGTTTTCACCAAGTATTTTGGTTAAAAAACCCGGTTTCTGGCCACCATTGCGTCCAGGACTGTCTTGGATACACTCCGACGCTTAGAAACCGGGTTTTTTACCGAATCGCTGGCTGAAACGAAGTCTTTTCTATGTTATGCGAGGTTTGTTTGCTAATGAATGAGGGCTCTCGCCTATCTTTAGGCGGTAGCTCAAATCAGAAAGAGCCACAAAAAATTGCTGATTTGATTCGCAGCTACCTCGACGGGCGATCCATCTGAATATATACATAGACCTAAAAAGCTATCTGCCAAGTTTTGTGAAAATTATCAATTAATTAAACGGGAGTTGATACCGATGATAAAAATAATTCAAAAAACCGACCATCTTCTCAAGCTTGAAAATGAAATAAGTTGGCTAATCCCTGCTGTATCGGTGACAGGATTTTCAGGAATACTCCTGTCAATAATACTTATCACGATGTCCTCTTCTGGAGTGGAAAGACTTTCGTGCAAAATAATTGAGCCGAAATTCGCAAGTTGCGAAATCAGCACATCAAGTTTTATGGGATTAGTTAAAGGGGAATTAAAGTCCATCGAACAAGTCAAGGAAGCGAAATTTGAGACAATAGATAGTACCCATAGCGAGGGCTACTCAACTTCTGTGGACAATGTATTTCTCGTAACCAACCAAGGGAATGTTCCGCTATCGTACCAAACTGCTAAAGATGCAGAGTTGTTCAATAAATATATACAAAGCTCTGTCGGTAAATTCGTAATAGAAAAAGATAATCGATTATCAAAATTAGGCTCGATAATTGTTCAGAGCTGTTTTATCGTTTTGGGTTTTGCAGTAATATATTTTTTGTTTCACGATTTATTCAGTGTTAAAACTTACATTTTTGACAAAAATAAAAGAAGTCTAACTATTAAACAAAGGGGGATAATGGTTAATGAAAAAAGGGAGATAAGGATTAATGAAGTGACCGAAAAATCGCTCAGTGAAATTTCTGAAGTTGAATTAAAAACAGTTTATGTACACAAAACAGAACATATGTCCCAATACGGTTCAGTTAAGGCTCAAATAGTGGTAAATTAGGTATGGTGTCCAAAAATGGAGAGCAAGTAAGGTGCAT
>NZ_JAUBUG010000134.1:0-6492 GCF_036705345.1 Microcoleus sp. B3-D2 | reverse complement strand
TTCCATCAGTGGACTAAATTGACTATAAGCTTTCAAGCCAAAATATTTTGCCTGATTATCTGTAAGGTCGAGGGAGCCGACTATTGATTTTATTTTTCGGGGTTTTCCTGTTTGAATTCCTGATACTGCTGAAAAAAAAGCTACCTAGTTCTGGGCCCACTTCTTCTAACATTTTCTGACGCACAGATTTTTCTATACTTTCAAAACTTTTTAACTCGGTTGGCTCGGTATTTCTGTAAAGAATTTCTGCTGCCGCTTTTAAGTGGGCTTTTAGCTGTTGTTGGTCTGAGGGTGTCATTTTCTTTACCTCATCTTTATTTTACGATTTTACTAGCTTTTTTATTTTAAGCCTTTTTTGACATATTCGCAAAAGTGAGATGCACCCCGGTAGCGATCGCCTTTTGGGCGACTTTGGTAACGACAGTCTCAGCGGTGGCGAAGGCAATGACAAACTTGAAGGAGGTGCCGGCAATGATTTTCTTGAGGGTGGCGAAGGCGCGGATTTAATCACAGGAGAAGACAATAACGACAGTATCTTGGGAGGGTCTGGCAATGACTGTCTTAACGGCGGTCAAGGCAATGATACGGCGATCGGAGGAGATGGAGACGATCGCTTGTTTGGTGGCAGCAACAACGACTTGCTAATGGGCGGCAAAGGTAACGATCGCCTGTTTGGAGAAGGTGGCAATGACACTCTAATAGGTGACTTAGATAATGACTACCTCAACGCCAATGCAGGAGACGATTTGCTGGAGGGAAATCAAGGCAGCGACACCCTGATTGGCGGGCCGGGTAATGACATCATATCGGGTTAGAGCTTTTCCTCAACTGGAGAACAAATCGATTATTTAATCGGGAAAGTGAAGCTGACATATTTGTTCTCGGTTCATTAAATACCAGCCCTTACCTCTTCTATGGCGGTGAAGGTGGCCATGCCATTATTATTCAGGATTTTAACCGGGGCGAAGGCGACAAAATTTAAGTCGTTGGTTTGGTACAATATCGTAACGGTTTTCGCTTCTTCTCTTACCAATTTGAATCTTATGATGACGGTACAAGACGGGGAACTCGGAGATTGGTCGGATCGGATTTAATCGCCGATGATCAAAATATTACTGATGTTAATCTATCAGATTGCGCGATCGTTTCGACTGGGTTTTCACCGCCATCGCGAGACTTTCCATCCTTCCCGTCTATTCCTGAAATTCCCTTCCCGATACCGCCACTTCCCTCTCCTTTCTCGCCAATGCTGCCAGTTTTTGTGGAAAGTTTGCCTTCTTTTCAATTGTGATAGGACTTTACGGACGGGGGTAATCACCCGCTTTTTTTACGGAAATACGCAGGTTGCACCCAGCAGATGCTGTTAGAAGGGACTGAAGTCCTTACTACAAAACAAGATTCGGTTGTACGATCCAACGGGTTCGGGTGACTCGACTGACATTGAGGGCCTTTGGGGCAGAAAGTGAAGTTTTACGATCGAGATGAAATTTGGCCTCTCCCCCTAAACCGGTTTCCGGCTCGGACTGCTTTCTGTAGCTTAGCCCTCCTCCCATACCACCTTGGGCGGATGTTGAGATTCCGAAAAAAGCGTTTTAAGCCTCCACAAACCGATCGCGCGTGTGAAAATTGCACGGCAATTATGTTACATTTTTTATCACAGTCTGGAATTCGATCGGGCAACGCCAGCGAGTAGGGACAAGCCACCGCTTAGTTTCCCAGGGCTTGCAGGCGATCGCACAATAGAGTTCCTTTCGTCAGCTCCAAATTTAAAAAATAGCCTCAGGCATTTGCTAGTAAAAGCAAGCTGCTCGGCGCGGGGCGACAAAAAACCTTGTGGCTGCTGCCCTGAACCTCAACCACAGCAATATTCTTTTAGGAATTCTGGCTCCATGTTTTCTAAACAAATCACCGACTCAAAAACCTACCAGTGGTTTGAGGAACGCCTGGAAATTCAGGCGCTCGCCGATGACATCACTACAAAGTACGTACCCCCGCACGTCAATATTTTTTACTGCTTGGGCGGAATTACTTTAGTTTGCTTTCTGATCCAGTTTGCCACCGGCTTCGCCATGACTTTCTATTACCGTCCCACGGTAGCAGAAGCTTTTTCTTCAGTGCAATACCTGATGACTGAAGTCAACTTCGGCTGGCTGATCCGCTCCATCCACCGCTGGTCTGCCAGCATGATGGTACTGATGATGATTTTGCACACCTTCCGGGTTTACCTGACAGGCGGCTTCAAAAAGCCCCGTGAATTAACCTGGGTGACAGGAGTAATCTTGGCAGTCATCACTGTTTCTTTCGGCGTGACCGGCTATTCGCTGCCTTGGGATCAAATCGGTTACTGGGCAGTTAAAATCGTTTCCGGCGTCCCCGAAGCTATCCCGTTTGTCGGTTCTTTGATGGTTGAACTGCTGCGCGGCGGTGTCAGCGTCGGTCAAGGCACTTTGACTCGTTACTACAGCTTGCACACATTTGTGTTGCCTTGGCTGATTGTAGTCTTCATGCTGGCTCACTTCTTGATGATTCGCAAGCAAGGTATCTCTGGCCCGTTGTAAATTTGGAGTGGTGGGGGCGGTATTTTTTTGGCCCCCCGCTGAATTTTGAGTTGAAAATTCATAATTCATCACTCATGATATTTATTTACGGCTAACACTTCCTGCGATCGCGCCGCTGATTCAAACTAAGGAATACAGCGGAATGGCAGGCCCGGGTAAAACTAAAAGGAGAACACTGTTACTATGTCTATTCTCAAAAAACCTGATTTGAGCGATCCCGCGCTCCGCGCTAAGCTCGCTAAGGGCATGGGTCATAACTATTATGGCGAACCAGCTTGGCCTAATGACTTGCTCTACGTTTTCCCTATAGTCATCATGGGAACGTTTGCTCTGTGCGTCAGTTTGGCCGTACTAGACCCGGCTTTGGTTGGGGAACCTGCTAATCCTTTTGCTACTCCGCTGGAAATTCTGCCGGAATGGTATTTGTGGCCTGTGTTCCAACTCCTGCGCGTTTTGCCTAACAAATTGTTGGGTATTGCTTGCATGGCTGGCGTTCCCGTTGGCTTGATTTTGATTCCGTTCATCGAGAGCGTTAACAAGTTCCAAAATCCGTTCCGCCGCCCTGTTGCTACTACTGTTTTCCTGTTGGGAACTGCGGTAACTCTGTGGTTGGGTATTGGTGCTATTTTCCCGATCGACAAATCTTTCACACTGGGTCTTTTCTAAGATTTAAGTTTGCTTGATTTTGACGCCCGCAGGTTTCCGGTAAAGTGCTTTTGTACTGCTGGGAAACTTTCGCGGGCGTCATTTGATTTTAGATTTTAGATTTTAAATTTTAGATTGAAGAATAGGGGATTGGGAATTTCAATTGATTTTAGATTTTAGATTTTAGTTAGATTGAAGAATAGGGAATTGGGAATTTCAATTGATTGAAAACTTGAAGAAGTGGGGATTTTTATCTCTATTATTATTTAATAATACTCAGTAATTAATTCTCTGATTTTATTAACTTAAATTCAGAAGCATACAGAAGCCTAAAATATTATATCTAAATATATATATATAGCAATCTTAAATGAGTCGTAAATTTTTGACCCCACCCCAACCCTCCCCTTAGTAAGGGGAGAAAGTAAGAAATTAACAAATGATGCGAGGATTGCTATATAAGCACAAAGAAAACCATAGTATTTTTTAGGGGCGAGTTCCTGTAAATATCTACGGTTAGGTGGGGCTCTGAGAGATTGGGGCTAATACTTTAGATCCAGAAAGTATATCTACTTACCAGCTATCGTTAAAAATTCCACTCAATCTCCGGGATAAGGCTAGACTTGGGCGCAGACATATTCAGTAAAACTATATCTATATTGCCACTGCGTTTACAAATAAAGATGGCTATAGTTATACTTACTGATTTTGGCATTTAAGTGGGATTCAATACCCGCTCAATTGCCGCTCAATACCCTCTTGCTGCTAACTGCAAAGCGGGTTATGGCGAGGGATTCTCGGAGGAATTATGATGAACCTAAATTTAGATACTATTTTCTCATCGCTTATGAACCCGGCCCTGAACGAGTTTCAGGTTTGGGCTTTGCAAAACCCGGAAGAAAGTCTCAGCAAAACGATGCTACCGCCGATCGCCCTGATTGAGGGTTTGATTGCCAACGAACCCACATATTTGCCACTAAAACGGCTGGCTTTCGGAGCCAACTTTTGCTGCGCGGGGCAAGTCGTGATGGGAGAGTTTGACACGCTGGAAAAAGCACTCACATCGCCCCAGGCGCGTGGATGGCGGCTGGGTACTTCTGTACTCGATCCCGATAGCGCGCCCAACCAAGATGTCGGCGGCAGAAACCTTTTTCTACTGTCTTTGTCCGATCGCGCCACTGATGATAGCAGCAACCACGCAGCATTCCGAAGCTGTATGCAGAAGTATCTCTTCAACAGTGCCACAACGGATCGCCAGGGAGACGAAATCGCCCGACGGTTGCTCGATCGGCTAGCCGCCGATTATGCCCAAATGCCACACGGTGCGGGGGGAGCGTTTTTTACCGATGTCAAGCGGGGCTGGATGGGATTTTTAGTCCGATATCTGCACTACGTCATCTTTGGGATTAATCCAGACGATTCAGAGTCGATCGAACTTCTCACCGAATTGCATTACACTCGCCAAAGCCCGCTGCACTACTTCGCCGTCATCGGCAACCTGCTGCAAAGCCTGAACGTCTTTGGACACGGGGATTTGTCCGCTCTAATCGAGCGTGCAGCGACTATCTATGAGAATTCCCCAGCTTTAGCCGACTTCGAGGAGAGCTCGGAAAACAACGGCATGACTAAGCGGGAATTGGCAAAGCTGATGACATCGATTATGGGGATAGCGGGACTGCAAGGCCCCCTGCACCTAGGCAACACGGCAATGGGATACCGCCCTCTCCCCGCCTATAAAGGACAGCAGACGGCCGAAATTAACCCGACTGATTTTTGGGATCGGCTCGATTTGGACGATCGCCAGTCGATCGAGCTCTTCCTCCTGGAATGCGCCCGCCTCTGGGCCCCCGTCAGCGCCACGCACCGAGTCGCCACAGAGCCATTCACCGCAACGGTAGCGGGCAAAGAGCGCACTTTCCCCGCCGGAACCAAGGTACTGATACCGCTCAGCCTGGGACTGCTAAACGAGAGTTTCTGGGGGTCTACGGTATACGAATTCAACCCTAAGCGGGAGAATCTGTGCCCTTTTCATATGGGATTTCATTCCGTGGGCGATCGTAGCGCGGGACGGATTTGCCCCGGTAAAGACATCGCACTCAAGATGCTGGTGGATGTCGTGAGTACGGTAGGCAAAGTGCGACGAGCCTCTGAGCCGAATTTGCAGGGGTAATCAATCCAAAAGCTCGATCGGACAGCGGTTGAAACTGAGATATTGCACCATTCTCGCTTAACAGGCCCGACGGCCCACCCCACAAGACATCAAGTTTATTGTGGGGTGTCCCCCCCGCCCCTGAATAACTGATTGGCTAGGATGCAAGATGTGAGTTGAAACCGCACGCCACATAAACTATCGCTCGATCGACTAAGAAATCAAGGGGGTATCTAATAGGAAACCCAAACACAACTATTTTGAGGATAAATAATATCATGTTAATCGAAGAAAAGCAACTAAAAGACATCGCAAATTGGATGAAAGTAGAACATCCAGCCGAGTTACCAGAAGTCCTGCAAGGTATCTTTTTTATGGACGGGAATGTTTTACCAGACGATTGTTTGACGATGTACAGTTCAGACTGGAATGCTGACGAACGGACGCTATTGCTGCGCGTTTTTGACCCTGTTATCTGGACATTTCATTCATCAATGGCGGGACGGATGTTACTTTATTTAGTCAAATTTTCTCGGATAACTTACTTGTTCCGATTCTCGGATGCAACTTTGCAGCACGGACACATTACACCGATAGTGTTTGGATGGTCTGTGCCGCAGTGGCTTGTAGATTTTTTGATCGATCGAGATCCGAACACTCTGAATGGAGATATCTGGTATCGCACAAACTCGTTTTTCGGCAGACCTCCTGACAGCGGATATACACTCCGCAGGATTGTAGACAAAGATGGGAATTACACATCAGCTTTTCCAGAGATGCTGTCTAAAGTTGAGAGTGATTGTTTAATTATTGCCAAAGAGTGAAAATATTTAGGAAAACTACAAAACCCGCTTAATTAGGCGGGTTTTGTCGATCGAACAGGGGGTTTGCACCGACGACCTATACGATGCCAAGTTTGATATGATATCGTTTCCGGTTGCATCGGCATAATAAAATCGAGTCAACAGTTAACACTCAACGATTCAGTTTTTCGACCCCGAGTCATATCAACTGCGGTAGCATCGGAATTAATATTACCCACAGGTTGGACACGGCGCCGTGCAGTTAGAGAGTCGATGGCAGAGTGTCCCCTACCATCTCTCCTACAAAACCGTGCTTGCGACTTTCACCGCACACGGC
>NZ_JAUBUG010000003.1:0-181151 GCF_036705345.1 Microcoleus sp. B3-D2 | reverse complement strand
ATCGGACTGACATCCGTTACATCCGTTACATCCGTTACACAATCCGTTGCCGAACTTCCTTCTTCCTTCTTCCTTCTGTTGTATCACGCAAAGCGAGGCAAAATATGTGCTACGGAAGACTGTTGAAGCGGAATTTCGATCGCAAATTCTGCTCCTTTTCCCAGTTCCGAAAAGCACTTCAATGCGCCGCCGTGTTGGTTGACAACAATTTCATAGCTAATTGACAGTCCCAAACCCGTTCCTTGGCCGACCGGCTTAGTAGTAAAGAAAGGGTCAAACAACCGCTTCCGAACCTCTTCTGTCATCCCCGGGCCGTTGTCAGAAATTTTAATTATTACCTTTTTTTTCTCAATTAACTCGGTGCGAATCCGAATCGTAGGAACCAGGCGAACCGAGTTAGAAAGTGATGATTGGGTCGTTGTACAAGACTGCTTTTGGTTGCCTAGGTGCGACTTTTTAGAGGTTTTTTGATCGACATTTTCGTATTTATTAGACTCAACCAGAGCGTAAATTGCATTAAGTAAAATATTCATAAATACCTGATTGAGCTGTCCGGGATAGCACTGCACCAGCGGCAAGTCGCTGTATTCTTTGTGAATTTCTATGGCCTCCTGCCCCGGTTTCCCTTTAAGCTGGCTTTGCAAAAGCATAATCGTGCTGTTGATACCTTCGTGAATGTTGACCTGCTTCATTTGAGCTTCGTCTAACCTGCAAAAATTCCGCAGCGACAAAACGATGTCGCGCACTCTTTCTGCACCTTGCTGCATAGAGTTTAAGACTTTCGGCAAGTCTTCTAGTAAATAATCGAGTTCGATTTTTTCTGCTTCCGCTTCAATTGCTGCGATGGGTTCAGGACAGTGCTGTCGGTAGATGTCGAGCATCCGCATTAAACCTTGCGTGTACTCTTTAGCGTGGTGCAAATTGCTATAAATAAAGCCGATCGGATTGTTAATTTCGTGAGCTACTCCGGCTACTAACTGCCCCAAAGAAGACATTTTCTCTGTTTGAATTAGTTGAGTTTGAGTGCGCTGAAGTTCTAACAAGGCAAGTTCGAGCTGTTGGGCTTGATGTCTCAATTGCGCTTGCGATTCTCGCATCGCCACGGTTGATAACTCGTGAATTTGCAACTGAGAAAGCAGCAGTTGGTGTACGTCTAAAAGTTTGTAAGTTTCCGGTTCTACTTGTACTACAATTGGTTCGTGGATGAGTTCGGGCGATCGCTCCAAAGACTGCCGCACTGCCGTCATAATTGAGGTTTCGCGATCGAGAACCAACATATCAGTTTGAGTAAAGCGGTAGAGTATAAACAAAGGCTGTTGAGAAAATAACTCCAAACTGTAGGGGCGGCTCATGTGTTCAAAATAACGCCGCCGCGAAATCATCCCTATAAACTTTCCTTGCTGAGTGATGATGATGCCGGGAACTAAAGGGTTTGCTTGAAAAATTTTAGCAACTTCGTTCCCCGGACACTCAGACTCGAGGAGAAAGTCGTACAGGGTTAATTCCTGTAGAGTCGATCGCAAACCAAGCGGCGATTTTAGGGGACTCAACCCGTCAGTTTCATACACTGCTCCCTCCTTTGGTAATTGGCAGTTGCGGTTGGCTGCTGGAGTCTTGCCTACTCTTTAGACGGCGTTTTTAACTCTTTTTATAGCTTAGTTATCAACTTCCCTCTGCTCCCTGGAATTTAGTTAATTCAGCAGGATTTTTTTTTCCTTAAATCATGCTGGTGTCCCCCGAAACGATATTGCAGGTTAGATTGATTTAACAGCCAATACCACTTTGAAACCTGACTATGTATTGAATTTTATATATCCAAGATTTTACTAATCCGAATATACCAGTCATAACTATTTTTAATGTTTGATGACATTAATTTGGTTCAGATGGATAGACATCTGCGACCTGTGGCAGTACATTTCGTATTACCCCTTGCGTAAAATTATATTACAATAAGACAACAATAGCGACAAATCGGCAGTCGATCGCCCGATTTTAAAATTCAGGCAAAACAGGTTTCTGGAAATTGCCAATGAATCTCAATTGTCAGTTTTTTTGCACAAATGCCGATCGCACTCAACCCGAGGATTGTCATGTAGGGAGTCTTCCAGCCAGGGACAGCCGATAGCGAGCAATTTGTCAAGTTCGGCAGCTTATACTTTAGCCGCATCGACACTCCAAAGCTTCACCGACGAAATTTTTCCCGGCAGATGCTAAAATTGTGCGATCGCAACTAAAACTCACATTCCACACATCCGCTTAATGTGCCTTAAAAGTTTCCACAAAAGTACGGCCGGGCCACGAACTTGAGATTCAAACTCGGTCGCTGGCAAATCCGACACGGAGAATCAAGAGGAAGCAGAAAGAAATAATTCTATTTTACCCGACTTTTCCCCAACTTCAACTTCAATTTGAGGAAGTTGGTTTGGTTACGATAATATTTCGATCATTATTATTTCTCCTCCCCCTTGATTTTAGGCAATTCTCATTAGAAACTCTAAGATGTTGATTTGAGGAACCTCGCGGGGTGGGGTTTGGTTGGGCGATCGCACTGGGCTAAATTGAAATGAGATTTGAGGAAAGTAAGCGACGGTTTCCATGTGCGGTTTCCCAAAGTAGAGGTGGTAACTATATACACGGCGGGACGATCGTACTTTCAGTACAATGTCACTATTTCAACCGGTACACCTGTTGAGTCTGAGTCTCGGAGAGTGTGAAAGTCCCTTTAATCATTGGGCTGTCTGGATCGGAGGTTTTTGAAGAGTGGGGCGGTGCGAGGCCCAGAAGCAGACTGTTAACCAAGCGGCACTAGGGAAGTCGGCAGCTAGGGCCTACCGAGGAAGGATTTTAGGCGATCGCCGTTAAATATCAAGAGAAAAAAGCACGATAGCACCAACAGCAATATCACCCAAAAGAATGATTGATCGACAAAAAGTTGCGTGTTATAATTCTAAATAATTCTATACAAAAATACTTTTACCTAAAAGGAGAACAAAAAATGGACACCCCTACAGAGCGCCTACAAGAACCGGTCGGGACAAGAGAACTCGAATCAATACCTGTATCTGAAAAAGTTTCTTCCCAAAAAGTTAGTGAGGTTAATTTTGAAACGACTCCTTTAGAAACCCCAGCTTATACTCAGCAAAAAGTTAGCGTCGAGGAGGTGAAAATTAACGGCGACGATTTGGTTGCTAAAGTTAAAGAACTGATTCACGAAGGAAATATCCGCCGCATCATTATCAAAAATGAAGAGGGACGGATCTTGGTAGAAGTTCCTCTGACGGTGGGAGTAGTCGGTGGAGTCATCGGTGCGGCCTTGTTTCCAGTCATTGCAGCAGTAGGAGCGATAGGTGCATTAGTCGCTCACATGACTATCATCATTGAAAGAACCGAGTAAAAAAACTCAGTTGTTAGTAATAGCGGATGTCCGGTTAATTTCCCGCAATCAACCTTGTTGGTAGTGAGTAAGACCCTCCTCTCTTTATGGATGAGAGAAAAATGACCTTTATTACTACTAATAAATTAATTGTGGTTATCTAACCGGACTTAAACAAACTTCTAGCACAAACTGGCTTGATAAATAGATGGCTAGTAACTGTTACTACTCCCTTCTCTTTTTTCGCGATTTCTAGGCTCTATTGCCCTCCCACTCTGGCAGTAAAGTTGCCACTTGTAACGGTGCAATGAATCATCTAAGATGAGGTAAAATCCCTGGCTGAGCGTGGTTTGATGACACTGGTTCATTACCTTCAAGTGACGTTGATTCATTTCACTGAATGACCAAGGCGCTGCGCTTAAAAAATGGTGTAATTTGTGGTAAGTTACTCGCACGGCGTGTGCCACCATCGGCGACAGGTGGTTTGGCTCACTTTCTCCCAATAATTCGCCTAAATAGTTCCTAAACTCCCGTTTTTGGGCTTGATGACGAAAGATCTCGTCAAATCTTGGACACCATTTATAAAAGCAGGGGGGCCTTGCGACGGGGATTATCTCCTTCATTGCTCATCTTTTAAGTTTATATGCTTGCAGAGCAAGTATATAAACTCATTTAGCCTGTATTTTTTGTTTAAGTCCGGCTAATCCTATTCCCTTGGAGGACTCAGACAATCACTCGGAGGGTAGAGCCTGGTTAATGCGTTCGTTAGTTAGATTTGATACAGATTAAGGAAAAGCCAAAAGTTCTCTAAACTCCCTAAGCATTAAGGTGTTAAGCATTTAAACCGGGTATGACTAAAACCCCCAAGGTTTACACATGAATATTGACTGAATCTTGGCTGAATCTTGACTGAATCTTGACGGAATCTTGAGTGAATCTTGAGTGAATCTTGAGTTAATCTTGACAGTGAATCGAAGTAAGTGATTTAAATGCTGAACAGCTTAGCTCAAGTTTTCAAACCAGAGCATCTCCTACAGACAAATATTTTTTGAATAGTTGTGGCGAAGATAATTATGAAACCTAACGAAGAAAATAGCTCTAGCCGTGAAATTCATCAAGAAGTTCACACAGATGCAACTAACGGTCACGTCAGTACAACGCGAACTACTAAAAGTGTTCCGAGTACAACGGGGAAGGCTTCTAAAGAAGCAGCTCATCACCAAGGTTTTGTACAGGGTGAAATGGCGGAAAACCACCGCCAACTTGGAGTCCAAGAAGTCCGCGATAATGAGAATGCTGGTCGCGGGTTACTGTTAGGGATTCTTCTTGCTTCTTTGGCAGGCTTAGTTCTGGGCAGTGTATATTACTTCAATCGGGGTGAGGAGGCTCCTACTCCTACTGCGGCTCCTGTGATTGTTGTACCGAAAGCGAATCAACCTTCAGCAACACCTGCTCCGACTCGGACTATAGAGAGAGAAAAAACGATCATTCAAAAGATTGTTCCGGTTCCGGTTCAACCATCTCCTGTTCAAAAGGCTGCCCCTGCTCCTCAACCAAGTCCAGCTCAAAAGGCAACTCCGGCTCCTCAACCAAGTCCGGCTCCCAATATCAATATTACAATTCCAAATTCACAGCAGCAAGATGCACCTGCTCAGCAAGCAGCACCGTCTCCATCTTCGCCGTCAAATAATACCAATACTACGGTTCCGACTCCGCAGGATGAGCCAGCTTCCACTGCGCCAACTCCAGCACCTGAGAGTTCAGCTACTCCATCTCCCACTCAAGATGAGGGCGCTCCTGGAGCAGGTACCAGCGGCGAAACTAATACGGAAAGCCAGAGCGATTCTAATCCTACGGGTACGGCTGTACCTGAGAGCAACTCCGGCGCAGAGGGTGCGACTGGTTCACCGCAATAGAAGTCGGATGTCGAATTAGCCCGCCAGGGGTTCAAACCCCAGACTCATAGCTAAAGTCCTTTAAAGAGGACTTTTTTTTATGGTTTAAACTGAGATCTTGCACCATTGTCAATAAGCCTGCTATGGGCGGGATCTCCTGCCCACCCCACAAGAAAACTCATTGTTTGTGGAACAGGCCCGAAAGCCTGTTAAGCGAGAATGGTGCCACATCTCAGACTAACCGGACATTGTGGCTGAACTCAAGAAACCTGGTTTCTGCGATGGAAAACCTTTTAAGATTGTGCAAACCTATCCTAAGAAACGGTTTGGTGAACTAATTTAACTTTCCCTAAAGCCGTCTTCCTGCTGTCAAAGAGTTTCATCACGCCGGAGGAGATGGTCTCGATGACATCGGGAGCGCAGTAAGAGAGAAACTCTTCCGAGGAAGTAGGATCTGCAAAAAACTCTTGAGCTTTCTTCAACAAGTTTTCAGTTTCAGCAAAGCCGATAGATTTGATAATAAACGTAGAAACCGGGGAGTTTTTAATATCATAGCGCGATTCTTGATTGCGTCCTATTTCTAGCAGGTCTAACACTTCTCTTTGCAACTGACTGTCTAATGGGTAGGCGATCTGTTTGTTGGGCAAGTAATCCTCCAAAACCGAAATTTTAAATCCGGGTGCGCGCAATTCTCCCATCATAGTTGAAAGCGGAATCTCGCGGCCCATACGGTAGGAAAGAGCTTCTAAAATGGCGATAGTAATTAACTTGACCCCCAGATAAAGTTTAGCAACTTCGATATTTTTGCGAGTTCTGGCAATCAGGTTAGCGTAGGTTTCATCGTCCGGCTCTTGCATAAACTGCTGGAAAACCAGTTCGGGTTTGAGGAAGTTCAAAAATCCTTCCATTTTTTGCAGAGACTTGCGATATCCGGCAACAGTATAGGAATTAACATGGATCAATTCGTGGTTGGTTTCTGGCATCAAATTCCAGGTATTGTCTAAGAAATTAGAGGAATTTCGAGAGGCAAAATTCTCGACATCTCTATTTGCTAACCTGACAGCACGCTTGACAAATTCTACAATTTCTGAATGCCTCCATCCCAAGTTAAAATCGCGATTTATACTTACCAAACGCTGGTGCAAAAGTTCGATCGCGCTCAAACCGCTGGGCGAAACGGGACGAAAAGGGATAGTAGCTTCGATGCAAGCTGTTATTTCAGCGATCGTACTAGCTGGCAAAAAAGGCTCCAAACATTTGGCAGCAATAACGGCACTCAAAAATTCGTTTTGGCCGGCAAACGGAGAGAGAGTCTTGCCGGGAATAAACCCAAATACTGAGGCCACTAGGTGATACATGGCATCGTCGGGCAGTTCGGTTTCATCTCTAATAACTAACTGCGATCGCACCTCTTTGACAAAAGGACAAAGGGCGCTGCTAATATTGAAACTAACGCCCTGATCGACTTGCACGTACACGAGGTCGTGAAACAGCGCAGCCAGCACCTCGATCGGATCGACTGACCCCCCGACCTCAAAAATGTGTTCCGACGTGTGAAAGTAGCGCCAAGGCCCTCTCATTGTTTGAATGATTAGCTCAGCTATCTGCTCCAGCTTTGGAATGTCTACTCGACCTCCCAATTGCTCGATCGAGCTTACCAAGCAATCCAAGCACCGTTTTTGTTCTGCTAAAAGCTCCATTTACACACCTCCAGTGCATTCCCTGATTGTCTTCCGCTTGATTGCATGGTATCAAAACGCGCTGCGATCGTGCCATGATTCGTCACTCAAAAATTTCAAATTTTAGGGTGAAACAGGGAGAGGGGGCGAGGGAAAGAGCAATAGCGAGCAATAGCGAGCAATAGCGAGCAATAGCGAGCAATAGCGAGCAATAGCGAGGTAGAGGGGGAGGGGGAACTTAAATATTAAAAATTCTGCCGTTGTGGAGATTAGGGCAACTTGGGCGATCGGTATCATAAATTACAGTAAAAATGACAAAAAGTGGGTAACAACTTGATAAATTTTTGATTAAATTATGAGGGGTTTTTGACAAAAGCTGTGGGTGGGTGGCATTGACACCAGCTTCAACCTGCGGTGGTATAAATACAGCGTCCAGCCTCAGAATAAGATTCGTAGACCTGCTGATAAACCTCTTGACATTTGGGCTGATACAATTCTGTTGAGTAGCTTTCGGGAAATCGATCTAAAGCTTCCTCGATCGCCACTTTAACTGCTGCCTTGGTTTGCTGTCGCCTCCCCCAATCTAACACTAACAGAACTTACGCAACTGCCACAACTGCTCCTGGCACTATGCAGCACAACATCCGACAATAAACATGGGAACATCGGCGCGTTTCACTGGCTCAATCAAATAATTGGACAACATCAATCGAGCTTAAATACCCCCTAAATCCCTTAGTCCCCCTCGGCTGGGGCTTTGTATTTTTAGAAGCGATTTAAATCGCCGAATCAACTGTTAGATCCCCAACTTCTTTAAGAAGTCGGGGATCGGGGGATTGTGTCTTTTGAGCCGCTGTTTACTGCATCCGATCGATCGTCCGATACTGCACCGCCTCCCCCACATGATTCGTTTTCAAGCTTTCATCCCCCGACAAATCAGCAATAGTCCTAGCAACCTTCAAAATGCGATCGCTCGCCCTCGCCGAAAGCCCCAACTTCCGAATCGCCATCTCCAATAAATTCCGAGAAGCCTCATCCAACTGACACCATTTGTTAATGTGACTGCTTTGCATTTCCGCATTACAGCGCAAACTAGATTCCGACTGAAAACGGCGAGTTGCGATCTCTCGCGCCCGCTGCACCCTCACCCGCACCGGTTCCGACTCTTCCCCCGTCGGCTGTCGCGTAATTTCCTCGGGTTTCAAACGATTAACCGCCACTTGCAAATCAATCCGATCCATCAAAGGCCCCGACAGTTTAGCCCAATATTGCTCCCTCTTTTGCGGCGAACAAGTACACTGTTGAATCGAATCGCCGTAATAACCGCAAGCACAAGGATTCGTACTTGCAACTAAAGTGAATTGCGCCGGAAACCTCACCGATTGTCTAGTGCGAGAAATGGTCACATAACCATCTTCCAGCGGTTGTCGCAAAAACTCCAAAACATCTCTTTTAAACTCAGTTAATTCATCGAGGAAAAGGATGCCGCGATGTGCTAAGGAAATTTCTCCCGGACGCGGAAAACTGCCACCACCTACCAAAGAAGGGCCAGATGCCGAATGGTGAGGACTGCGAAAAGGCCGATCGCCCACCAAGCTTCCCTTATCCTTCAACAACCCAGCCACCGAATGAATTTGAGTGACATCCAAAGCTTCCTCAAAAGTCAGCGGCGGCAAAATACCCGGCAAACGCCTCGCCAACATCGTCTTACCGCTCCCTGGCGGCCCCACAAAAATTAAATTGTGCCCGCCAGCCGCCGCAATTTCCAAAGCCCGCCGCGCGTGAATTTGCCCCTTTACATCCTTTAAATCTAAACCCGGAAACCGCGTTTTTGCTAACTCTTCTCGACCGTTTACTTCTACAGGCGAATAAACTTCAGGATTGTTTAAAAAATCAGTAACAGCAAAAATATTCTCAAAACCATAAACAGATATTCCGTGCACCAAAGCCGCTTCCTGCGCGTTACCAGCCGGTACAACCAACCCCGAAATACCCATTTTTTGAGCAGCAGCGGCGATCGGCAAAACCCCAGCCACAGGTCGCAAACTCCCATCTAAAGAAAGTTCCCCTAAAAACAAATAATCTCCCAAAAGTTGACCGCTGACTTGTTCCGATGCTGCTAAAATGCCAATGGCGATCGGCAAATCAAAACTCGGCCCTTCCTTCCGCAAATCCGCCGGAGTTAAATTAATCACAATACTCCGCATGGGAAAAGCATATCCCGAATTTTTTAGCGTAGCCTTAACCCTTTCTTTAGCTTCTTGCACCGCAGAATCGGGCAATCCCACAACGACGATTTTTGGTAGCCCCCCTGACACATCAGCCTCAACACCAACCTTTACCGCGTCAATTCCAACGATCGATGCACTCCAAACCCTAGCAAGCATTTTTCTTTATCCTTAATTTGCCTGTCCTTGATTCATCATCTATTATGATTAACAATGACTAATGAATATCGGAAGAGGCAAGAAAAACTTTTCCTTGCCTCTTCTTTTTCTCCTCTTCCTTCTCTCCTGCTGGGTCTTCCCTCTTCCCTCTTCCCCTTCTCCCTTCCCACTTGGGCCTTCCCTCTTCCCTCTTCCCTCTTCCGCCTTCTTCCCTCTTCCTTCTTCCTTCTTCCTTCTTCCTTCTTCCTTCGTTAACACCCATGACAACTCAAGAAACGCTTTTCAGCAAAATCATCCGCAAAGAGATTCCAGCAGACATCGTTTATGAGGACGACTTGGCCCTCGCGTTCCGAGATATCAATCCGCAAGCGCCCGTTCACATCCTCGTCATTCCCAAACAGCCTATTGCCAAATTAGCCGATGCCGAGTCGGGAGATCATGATCTCATGGGACACCTGCTGCTGACTGTCAAGCGGGTAGCAGAACAACTCGGACTTAGCAACGGCTATCGCGTCGTCATTAATAGCGGCAGCGACGGCGGCCAAACTGTAGACCACCTGCACCTTCACATTCTCGGCGGACGGCAGATGAAGTGGCCCCCAGGCTAAAGGCTAATTTTTACGCAGAACTTGCGGACTCATCCTCAGAAACCCGGTTGATTTCTATTGCCAAGCGCCTCAGAAACCGGGTTTCTTTTTTCGTCAATAAACCGGTGGATTGGAGGTTATTGAGAATGTAGCGCGATCGCACTAAAAACCAACTTTTCAGTATTCTCCCGATAAAAAATTACCTCGCAGAAGCCACCAGTTATAGGTTAATAAATATTAAAAATTATATCTTCAAGACTTAATTAACAGATATTTAGATAGAGAGAGAATCGACCTGAACAAAAATAATTAGCTCGAAGTGCTGGATTAAGCTACAGATAATAAATTCAGTTCTTCAGGTCGCTATATTTAACGTGTTAGGTGGGTAATATTCCTTTGTAAAAAACAATAAATATTTATCAAGAATCTAATTTTTGTAAATGTTTGTAAAATCTTTAAATTGTCCGCAGTAATCCCTTGGCAAACTTTAGTGAATGGTGTTACTAATATAAGCGTGGGGCATCCCCACAACGAACCTTGAAAATTCAATTAAGCCATCATAAACCAAATGACAACAACCGTACAGCGTCGCGAAAGCGGCAACGTTTGGGAACGGTTCTGCGAGTGGGTAACTAGCACTGACAACCGCATTTATGTGGGTTGGTTCGGCGTCTTGATGATTCCCACCTTGCTGAGTGCCACCATCTGCTACATCATCGCCTTCATCGCTGCTCCTCCTGTGGACATCGACGGCATCCGCGAACCAGTTGCAGGTTCCTTGATGTACGGCAACAACATCATTACTGGTGCTGTTGTTCCTTCATCGAATGCGATCGGGCTTCACTTCTATCCCATCTGGGAAGCAGCTTCCCTCGATGAGTGGTTGTACAACGGCGGCCCCTACCAATTGGTAGTTTTTCACTTCCTCATTGGCGTTTTCTGCTACATGGGTCGTGAATGGGAACTGTCCTACCGCTTAGGAATGCGTCCTTGGATCTGCGTCGCTTACTCTGCACCAGTTGCAGCAGCAACCGCAGTATTCTTGATCTACCCGATCGGACAAGGCAGCTTTTCTGACGGTATGCCCTTGGGTATTTCCGGCACATTCAACTTCATGATCGTGTTCCAAGCCGAGCACAACATCCTGATGCACCCCTTCCATATGTTGGGAGTTGCTGGTGTCTTCGGCGGTGCTCTGTTCTCCGCCATGCACGGAAGCTTGGTAACATCTTCTTTGGTTCGCGAAACAACCGAAACTGAATCTTTGAACTACGGTTACAAATTCGGTCAAGAAGAAGAAACCTACAACATCGTTGCAGCCCACGGCTACTTCGGTCGGTTAATCTTCCAATACGCGAGCTTTAACAACAGCCGTTCCTTGCACTTCTTGTTAGGTGCATGGCCAGTTGTCGGTATCTGGTTTACCGCTTTGGGTATTTCCACGATGGCGTTTAACTTGAACGGTTTCAACTTCAACCAATCGATTATCGACTCGCAAGGTCGCGTCATCAACACTTGGGCTGATGTCATCAACCGCGCTAACCTGGGTATGGAAGTAATGCACGAGCGCAATGCTCACAACTTCCCTCTCGACTTGGCCGCTGGTGAAGTCACCCCAGTAGCAATGGTTGCTCCTTCTATCAACGGCTAAGTTTTAGCTTTTGATTGACAAAAAGCGCTCCTAGAAATAGGGGCGCTTTTTGTTTTGGCAAGTAAAATTTGAGAGATTTTTTTCTGTTAAATCCGTTAAATCCCATACACGGCGCGTTGCCGAGCTTCCTTCTTCCTGATCGATCTGATATATTGATTAAGAATTATTATTTTTGGCAATCATCAAAGTGGCGATATTTAACAGGCACAAATTTGAAAAACTCGTGGTTCATAAATCCAAAACATTAGCCTGGGCGATCGCATTTTTGAGCGGCATTTTGATGGCATTGACAACCGCACCAGTAAATGCTTGGCTATTGGCTTGGGTAGCATTAGCTCCCCTGTGGGTTTTGGTTGTTAGTTATGAAAGGCCTCTTCAAGAAGTAAAACAACCAAAATTTTTCCTTCTTCCTGCTTCATTCTTCCTTCTTCCTTCACTCTGGGGAATTGGCTATCACGGATTAGCTTTATCTTGGATTATGGGAATTCACCCGATGATTTGGTTGGGAGTTCCTTGGTGGCCGAGTTTGGCGATCGCACTTTTTTGCTGGGTCTTCATCACCCTCTGGGGAGCCGCATTAGTAGCCGTTTGGGCGTGGCTATTTCTAATTCTCAACTCCCTCACTTTACCCGGCAAAAATCCTATTGTTATTCTTAACTCCCCCCCTTTACAAGGGGGGGCTGGGGGGGGTAGCTCTCATCTTACTCTTCTTAACTCCCCCCCTTTACAAGGGGTGGCTGGCGGGAGTAGCTCTAAATTTTCAGCATTAACTCGCGTTTTAATTGGCACAGCTTTGTGGTGTGCCTTAGAAAGTATTTGGAGTACAGGTTCGCTGTGGTGGACATCACTATCTTACACGCAAAGCCCCCACAATTTAGCAATATTGCACCTCGGTCAACTCTCCGGCCCCAGCGCAGTAACAGCCGCTATTGTAGCAGTAAATGGCTTAATTGCCGAAGCTTTTATTGAAGGAAGAAGGAAGAAGGAAGAAGGAAGAAGGAAGAATTGGGTTGCTTATATTTTGCCTGCGAGTTTGTGTTTAGTTTTGCATATTGCAGGATGGAGTTTATACAACCGCCCTTTGAATCCAGAAGCTGCAACCGCTTTAAAAATTGGCATTATTCAAGGCAATATTCCTAACGAGATTAAGTTTGACTCAGCGGGTTGGGGGCGCGCTTTGGAAGGTTACACCACTGGATACAAACAGTTAGCAGACAGAAAAGTCGATGCTGTGTTAATTCCAGAGACAGCTTTGCCTTTTATCTGGACAAACGAGTATCAGCGTTCTACTCTTTCGTTTTACCAAGCTATTCTCGATCGCGGTGTGGTGGCTTGGATTGGAGGATTCGGACAGCAAGAGAATAGTATCACTAACAGCTTATTGGCGATCGATCGCACTGGAGAAATTGTCGGTCGCTACGATAAACTAAAGCTAGTGCCTTTAGGCGAATATATCCCTTTTTACGAAATTTTAGGCGGGATTATTAATCGCCTTTCTCCCTTAGATGCTCATTTAGTACCCGGCAATTCTCAACAATTGTTTGATACGCCGTTTGGTCGCGCCATTGTGGGAATTTGTTACGATTCAGCCTTTGCTGAAAATTTCCGATATCAGGCGGCAAATGGAGGCGAATTTATGATCACAGCTTCCAACAATGCCCATTACAAACCGCCAATGTTGGATCAACATCACGCTTTAGATGTGATGCGGGCAATTGAAACTGATAGATGGGCAGTTATAGCAACTAATACGGGTTACTCTGCTTTTGTAAATCCTCGCGGCGAGACGGTTTGGAAGTCTGGAATTAATACCTATGAAGTCCGAGATGCTACTATTTATCGGCGGCAAACTCGGACTTTGTACGTGCGGTGGGGAGATTGGCTGACGCCTGTATTGTTAGTATTGGCTGGGTTAATGCGGTTGATTGTTAGAAATTAACCAGTAGGTTATACGATTTTAGATTTTCGATACAACTCTAAAATCTAAAATCTAAAATTTAAAATGGAATGACTCTACTTATCTTTCACCTGTTCGTGAACGCTAGGAGATAAAGAAATTAAATCGTCGATATTGCGCTGCATGGCAGCACAAATATTGGTCAAAGGCAAATCATTGGCATCGTGTCCGAAGGGATTTTCTATTTCAATGCCGATTTCTTCGATACCGAACAAAGTAAAACTAATTAAAGCCACAACTGGGCCGGTTCCCCAACTCAAATCGTTCACCATTTGAAAGGGCAGTGCCAAACAGTAAAGCAACAATAGTTGTTTCAGGTGAATCGCGTAAGCCAAAGGGATAGGCGTCTTCAAAATCCGCTCGCAGCCACCTAATACATCAATCATAGAGTTGAGCAACTCATTCATACCTGTTAACTGATAGACATCCAGGCAATTGCGCTCGTACTGCTCGTGCATATAATCCTCAATCCAAAAGGCAATTTCTAGGGGCGGATTGTTCATCGACTTGAGCTTTTGGTACTGCGCTGGGGACATTAACGCCTCCAATTCTGGATTTATTGGTTCTTGCCGCAAGTGCAGTTTCATCGCCACTGCAAAGGCAGGTAACAGGCGCAGGACTGCCTTTTTGATTACGATATCCTGCGGCTCTTTTTCCTCAATTGCTACCCAGATTTGGCGCGCTAAATTGCGGACGTTGTTGACTAAAGTACCCCACATTTTTCTACCTTCCCAAAATCTTTCGTAGGCTGTATTTGTCCGAAAAACTAACAGTAAACCCAGGACAATACTCGGTACAATACTCGACAAAATGGGCATGGAAACTGGCAACTTAAAAAAGTGCAGCAGGGAAATAATAACTCCAAAGCCGCCACACAGCAAAACGCGGGGCAAAATTGAGGGAATGACAGACCCCCGAACCTGTAATGCAATTTTAAACCAAGGTGGTCGATCGCCACTCATGCAAGTCTCCTCATTAAATTAGTAGTCTGCGGCCTAGGGCGGGCAGCGCAAATGCCTGCTACACTTAGTTCTTCGGCTCCCGCCAGTCGATTTGAGATTCGAGATTTTAGATTGACTCCACAGATAAATCTGGGGGATTTGAACTTTGGTCTAAAATTTTTTGGTCTCCACAACTGCTGTCAGGACTTGTATCCCTATTTGGGTGCGGTGAGAGCTTCCGAAAAAAGCTTTCCTACAAACAACCTTTGAATTTTACCCAAAAAACTCATCTTTAGGCTCAATTTAAAATCTAAAATCTAGAATTGATTGACGCAGTGACTTAATTCGGTAAGATTAACTATGTATCTTTAAACCTCAGCTTCCGTGCAAGAGCAACCGACATCTGTGCCTCCGCATTTTCACCGATTGCCAAACCAACGGTGGCAAATTTATTCGCCTGAAACACAACAAGCCGAACAATTTGCCGCCGAAATCGGTTTGTCGCCCTTGCTGGCACAGGTACTAATTAACCGGGGCATCGATTCTCTGAAAGAAGTGCAAGGGTTTATCGAACCGGAATCTCTGGTTTTGCCCGCGCCAACCGATGAGTTTCCCGATTTGGCTGCGAGTGTCAAATTGTTGCGGGAAGCGATTTCGGGAGGGAAAAAAATTGCGATTTGCGGCGACTACGATGCTGACGGGATGACGAGCACCGCTTTGTTGCTGCGAGCTCTCAGGGCTCTGGGGGCGAATGTGGATTATGCTATTCCCAGCCGGATGCGAGAAGGTTATGGGATTAACGATCGCATTGTAGAAGAATTTCACTCGGAAGGTGTCGCTCTCATTCTCACGGTTGACAACGGAATTGCAGCTTACGGCCCGGTTGCCAGAGCACGAGAACTCGGTGTCAAAGTTATTATTACAGACCACCACGATTTGCCACCAAAACTGCCCCCGGCCGATGCTATTCTCAACCCGAAATTAATTGCAGAATCTTCGCCTTATCGCGGTTTGGCTGGCGTAGGCGTTGCTTATGTTTTGGCGATTACTTTGGCGATTGATATGCAGAAAGTGGGCGGGTTGGTGAATCCGCTGCTGGAGTTATTTACGTTGGGAACTATTGCGGATTTAGCGCCTTTGACAGGAGTTAATCGGCGCTGGGTGAAGCGGGGTTTGCGGCTGTTGCCTCACTCGCAATTGGCGGGGATTCAGGCTTTGATTCAGGTGGCTGGAGTGCAGCCGGGAAGTACGGAAAGTCCCTCACTTCTTAACTCGCAAAATAAAACTAATAATTCCTTAAAGCCTGAAGATATTGGTTTTAGGCTTGGCCCCCGGATTAATGCTGTGGGGCGGCTGGCTGACCCTCAAATTGTGATAGAGTTGCTGACCACGGACGATCGCGAATTGGCTCTGAAAAACGCGATGCAGTGCGAACAAATCAATCAGCGCAGGCAGGAGTTGTGCCAGGAAATTGAGCAGGAAGCCATCGCTTGGTGCGAGAAAAGTGATCTCGATTTGCAGCAAGAACGAGTTTTAGTTGTCGTGCAACCCGGTTGGCACCACGGGGTGATCGGGATTGTAGCTTCTCGGTTGGTGGAACGCTACGGCGTACCTGTGTTTATTGGTACTTTTGAGGATGAGGCTGGCGAAAACGAGGCTGTAGGGAAGGTCGCCCATAAAATTGTCCGGGGCTCGGCGAGGGGAATTCCTGAGTTTAATGTATTTGACGGGCTGAATTTTTGCGCGGATTTATTAACTAAATTTGGCGGACACAAAGCGGCTGGCGGTTTTTCGATGCCGGCCCAGAATCTCGAACAATTCCGCAATCAACTGTCTATTTTTGCCAATCAATGCTTGCAGCCGGAACACCTAAAACCGCTGGTTTCAGTTGACGTGCGAGCAGATTTGGCTGAGATTAATCTTGACCTTTACCGACAAATTGATGCTCTGGAACCTTGCGGAATTGAAAATAAGGCTCCTGTATTTTGGACGCCTAATGTTTGCATAACTGAACAGAAAATTGTTGGTAAAGGAGGTCACGTTAAACTAACTGCAACTCAAGATGGAAAAGTAGCGGCTAGTGTGAAGGCGATTGCTTGGCGTTGGGGCGAATATTTTCCTTTGCCTCGGCGGGTTGATATTGCTTACCGATTGCGGGAAAATAGTTTTAATGGCAAGACATCGGTGGAGTTAGAATTGTTGGGTGTTCGGCTACCGGCAAATGCTGCTACTTCCAGGCCACCGAGGTTGGGAAAAGTTGAGTTTGATTACTGCGATCGCACTTATGCTTGCAGTCTGTCTCCAGCAGGCTCGATCGAGGAATTGAGAATTCGCAACTCTCAAGGGCAAGTTCTGGCTGTTTCACCCGGACAAAACATCGGTTTGTTAGGTAACTCCCGCAAAGATGCTAGAGAAGTCGATGTATCTCTACCTTTTTTTGAGAATTTGATTCAAACTGCTAAACACGCCCTGGGTATTTGATAACTCGGTATTTGATAAAAAATTTCGTGCATCATGGAAAATTGGCGATCGAGCGTTGTGAATTTTGAATAATTTAAAACTCAAAACTCCCAACTCTCGATCGCCCCGGAGCGTGCTATAATTACAGGTCGCCGCCTCTAGCTGCCAACAGAAAAATCACGATCGGGCCCGAAAGCACGACGGCTGCGAGTAAAGCTACCTGAACAATGAGTTGGTAGTCTACACCAGCCATACCACTGAAAAGATTGGTTATAAAGTCCATGTGTCCTCCTGACTGTAGTGATTAAGTCTAGATTGTTGAATTAGAAAATCCGCTTCTGATTTTACCGGGCGATCGACCATATTTTTTAAGGAACTTTACAAAATTCAACAAAATGTAAACTAGGATCGACCTCTCAGTCACAGGAAACCAGAGACTTGATGCCCCTTCCCGGAAAGTGCCCCCAATCTAAAATCTAAAATCTAAAATCGAACCCCCCCCTTCGGAATCTCCGTCTCCGGCACTGGCAATTGATATACTTGAAGAGCTCCAGTCTCCTAAAGTTTGGCATTTTCCACATAATGCTCCGAATCTAAAATCTAAAATCTAAAATCTAAAATCAAACTATGGCTACTTGGCGTTGCGTAAAGCAGTGCGGTGCTTGTTGTTACCTCGACCCAACAGAGCGCCCCGACTTAGACGAGTATTTATCTGAAGACGAATTATCGCTCTATTTGAGCTTAGTCGGAGATGACGGTTGGTGTATCAATTTTGACAAAGCGACCCGAGAATGCGGAATTTACGCCGATCGACCGCGCTTTTGTCGGGTAGACTCAGAGGTGTTTGAGGAGATGTACGGCGTTGAGCCGGCCCAATTAAACGATTTCGCGATCGAGTGCTGCTTGGAACACATTGAAGATCTTTATGGCGATCGATCTTTGGAAATGATCCGCTTTAACTCTGAAGTCGGAATTCTCGCCTTACCTGACGGTGTTGCATAATTGCGGGATGATTTTGATTGTTTTGTGGGATGGGCCCATGAACCCGAAGGTGTGTATTTTCACAGCAGGCGGGACACCCCACAAGCATCCTTCTCAAATTGTGCAACGCCTACCTGACAACTAACAATCTCCCGGTTTCTCACCGGGAGAGTGTCAAAATAAACAAATTAAGGAAATATCGCGCAGTTGAGTTGAGCTATGAGTAATCGAGAGGGTTTTACAGGGGGATTTATTGCCGGAGCTGCCCTTGGCGGCTTGGTGGGTGCAGTTTTGGGCACAGTGCTGTCGCGGCGCGCTGCTGAAGCTTTGCTGAGTGAACCTTCAGACGCAAAAACCAGAAAAATCCGCCAGAGGAAAGCCAGCCAACTCGAAGCCGACGGGATGGAAGTAGCAAGGCTGAGTTTAGAAGATAAAATTGCCCAGCTAAATCAGGCAATAGATGACGTGCGGCTGCAACTCGGCGACGTAAACGGCAACGCGCCGGCGCCGGGCAACGAGGGCTCGATCGCCCCAGACTCCTGAATCCATTTAAAATTTTAGATTAGTCTGGCAGCTCCATGGGGGCTACTAACATCTTGCGCCATTCTCAAGAACTGGCTTTTGGGCCTGTTCCACAAAGAGTGAATTTTATTGTGGGGTGGCTATCATATCCTGCCCGCCCGTAAAAAGCTTGATGCTCCCCCTCTCCCCCCTCTCCCTCCTCTGTCACTCCCCCAGCTATGCTAAACTCACAGTTAAAGTGTCTGTAAACTTTACTCAAACTACAAGCAAAATTTATGAGTTCTTCAATAGGCCTTTTGGCAACCACGCTAGCGACATTTCTGCAAATCTATCTAGTCCTGATGATTTTTCGGGTGCTGTTAAGCTGGTTCCCCAATATCAATTGGTACGACCCCCCGTTTTCGATTTTGAGTCAGTTAACAGATCCTTACCTAAATCTATTCCGATCGATTATCCCCCCCTTGGGAGGGATTGACTTTTCGGCACTGATTGCGTTTTTTGTACTTCAGTTCGGCTCGGAATTCTTGATCGGTCTTTTGACCAGCTTGCAAACATCCTTGTAGTTTGAAAAGCTTAAGTTTTTAAGCATCGAGCGTAAATTGTTTGGCAGACCTAGCTGCCTGCAACTAAATTTTAGATTTGACATTTTTAGATGAACTCCCTGGTTGAAAAGCTGGGGAGTTCATCGTACATTAGAAATGAGAAATTGCCAGCCACTCAACAATCTCAAATCACAAATCTCAAATCTAAAACTGCAGATCGGTTTAACGGGCAGCCAACCCAAAATCTCTTTCTCAGCAATCTAAAATCTCAAAGAGTTTTGTTAGCGGCGAACCACGCCAGTAAAACCTGTAGCTTTAAATTGCTTGAGCTTCAAAGGTGTTCGTTGATTGGCGGCAACGGAAATTCTGAGCTGAAAATCGCTAACTCCGGGAGGAACTTCTTCTATAGAACCCAAGCGAGTGCGATTTTGCATCACCGGATTGTCGTCGGCATCATAAATGCGGCCGAAAATATCGGCATTGACAACTGGTTTGCCGGTGCTATTTTCAGCTTTCCCAGTAATCAAAAAGCAGGTAGCTTCCATAGAACTGCCGCTGGTGACTGTTCCTTCTCCCATTTCGGCAGGACATTCGCGATAAGAAAGGTCGGAAAGTTTAATCTGCGTCAGAGCCCAAGCAGGTGGAGTGAATACCAAACTAAAAATTCCGATTAGGCAAGTAGCAAAAAAAAGGCTGATAGCTCGAAATTTCATAAATGGCGGGGCAAGTATATTTTAATTCTCAGCTTAGCGCGAATTCAGCCTCTAATTCCTACTTATAGGAATTCTGAAAACTACCGCTACTTTTTGAATAAATGGCATTAGTCTAGACCTAAATGCTGTCGCAAGGCTTGGCGCATCACATCAACTGGGACGGATTCTTTATCCAGCCAAATTTTTAAGGCGGCTGCTCCTTGTTGAACTAGCATTTCGAGTCCGTCAATAGCTCGCGCTCCCCGAAGCTGTGCATCTTTGAGAAACTGGGTAGGATTAGGGGTGTAAATTAAATCATAGACGATCGCACCTGCTGAAATTCGATCGATCGCACCCTCCGCAACCGGCGACTTTTCCCCCTGCGGATACATCCCCACAGGCGTCGTGTTCACCAGCAAATCTGCCTGCGAGATTAACATTGACAAATTCTCCCAAGTATGAACCTGCAAATTCTGCACGGGCATCGGAGAATTGACCCAACTCTGCTGAAATTCCGCTAAATTTTGTTCGCTGCGGCCGACAACGTGAATCTCTGCACATCCCAATTGAGCGCATCCAGCCACAACAGCTCTCGCTGCCCCGCCATTCCCCAAAATTACCGCTACTTTCTGACTCCAATCGGAACCCCCCCTAGCCCCCCCTTGGTAAGGGGGGGGACAGGATTCCACAGCCCGTGTTTCGTAAGGAGGCGAATCAGATTCGACAGCCGTATTGCCCTTTTCTAAGGGAGAGGTCGCGTCTTTAGCCCCCCCTTGGTAAGGGGGGGTTGGGGGGGTTTGCAGCGGCGCGAGAAAGCCTTCAACGTCAGTATTTGTGCCGCACCAACCTTTGTCAGTCAGGTATACGGTATTGACTGCGCCGATCGCTCGGGCGATCGGGGAAACTTCCGACAGCAGCGGTAAGATGGCTTGTTTGTGCGGAATTGTGATGCTAAATCCCCGGACGCCGATCGCCGCAAATCCTGCAAGAGCAGCTTTTAAATCCCCTGGTTTTACGGGAAACGGCAGGTAAACAAAATCGACTCCCAAGTGGGAAATAGCAGCATTGTGCATCGCCGGCGACAGAGAATGTTCGACGGGATGACCAATTACTCCCAACAGTTTAGTAGTGCCTTTAATCATTTTTGTTAGTTGAGTGTTGACTGTTGACTGTTAACGGTTGACTGTTGTGAGTTTTCATACCAGATCCTGCTAGAATACCGCCCTTATTCTTTAGTCCCCCTCTGCTCGGACTTCGTTTGACTCTTAAGCGATTTCAATCGCCGATTGACTATCAACTGTCAACTGTTAACTGTCAACTGTTAACTGTTTCCCGAAACTCTTTGGCGTCAGCCAAAATCGGATTGACATCAAACCAGTAATCCTCGCCGTAACGGTATTCAAACACCCAGAGACTACGCAGCAAGATTTGGTATTTAGTTTCCCCACTCACAGTTTTGGTAGCGGATACTTGGCGCAGCAATTGCCACTCATCGGGTTCGATCGCCAAAGTAAGCTGGTGGCGGCGCTGGACGATCACATTTTCCAAAGTTTCCCGCGACAGAGGAGGGTCTTGTTTCTGCAGACAGCTATACAGCAGTTGCAGCAAATTGCGAACATGACCGCCGCTGACTCGACACAGGCGATCGAGAGTTTCCGCAGAGTCGAAAACTTTGCCAACCAAAGCATAGCGCTGCGAAGGCTGCACTGTAGGAAAAGCACGCGCCAGAACCATCTGACGCAGCAATTCCAGACCCTCAGAGCACTCAGAACCGTCGCTAAACTGCACCGGCACCATCGGCAAAACCTTCGGATCTACCCCAAATCGATTGGTCAACTGGCCCAAATCGTTAGAGAAAATCAGCACCAAAGGAATTGTATACACGACGTGACAATTTAGTCTTGCCAACTGTTCGCCGCGATCGACAAACAGGTATTCCGGCTGAAGCCGCCCCGTCGGTTTCGCGCACAGGTGTATGCGATCGAGATTGTCGATAATTACCACAAGTCCTTGTTTCCCCTGGCGTTTGAGTTCTTGATTAGCCGGCTCCAGCAACTCCTTATTCAGTGCATCTAAAATTACATTAGTTCGCGGCTCCAAATATTGCCTCAACTCCGATCGCAGATTGGGAGCATCTTTCGCCTTAGCAGTAATTTTGCCAATTCCCAGCGCCAGAGAAAACTCTCCCTCCGTGCTGGCATTTATTTCCCCAAAACCAGGGACATTAGCTTCAGCCCTCAAGTCTATTTGAGTTTGAAAAACATCAGCAACCCCTTTGAGCAAAGCTTTAAAACCCGTCGGTTGCAGCTTGATTTTCATTTTCTCAATGCTTTCGCTCACCTGACGAGCAACGCTCAACAAAATGTCAGTGATATCTACATCTGCCATGTCTAAGTCTTTACTCGACTCAAAGTAAACAACATGAAATCCTTGTTGCTGCAATTGAGCTTGCAGCCGCAGCAATTCAGTTGATTTACCAGAGCCAATGTGGCCGGTGAATAATTGACAGGTAGGTGCATCGGGGGACAGACGGCTGATGGTGCGCTCCAATTGTTCGACGATTGTGCCGCCCCGCACTGAAGAGAAATCGATATAGTATTGTCGGTCTTTTTGATTTGCTACTGCCAGGGTGTAGCTGGGATTGCAGGCGCTATAAAATTTCTGTAAATTTAGTTCCATACCCTGTTCCATCTTTCACAACATTATGCCCTAATAGCTTATTCATTTCGCTATGGTAATAATCAGCACAACTTCTCAGTTGATTTCGCTGTTTTACGGGGCAATCAATATCTTGATACCTGCCTAAATCAGCACTCCAAAATTATACTTTTTTTGGCTAGTGGAAATAAATAAAACCCACTAAAACCTCCCATAAATCAGTAATGTATCCTCGTATAGCGAACGCGACTTCATTGACAGTACAGACGAAAAAATGACAGTAAGGTTCTCCAATAAAGTGATTATTGAAGTACGGTTAACCGAATAAAAAACAGGTAGAAATCAGGTATCCATAAACCAGGTTTTTTAAATAATACCTTGTAGGTTGAACCCTAGTGGAGCGAAACCAACAAAAGATTTTAGATTGGCTATTTTAGATGGAAGCAAAAATGTAAAATCTAAAATTTTGGGTACGAGTGCCTCAACCCAACCTACTTTCTTAGAGCATTTTGACTTAGGCGCGAAGGTGTTGTGTAAGAAACCGGGTTTCTCGGTGTGATTTTTTTTTTGGATCTACTTATTTTTGAGCAATTCTACCATTTTGTGACCGACACCTGCAGCCGAAGCGGGATTTTGGCCTGTGACGAGCCTCTCGCTGGCCACAACGCCAACTTGAAAATTAAGATTAACTAACGCCGCCAGCCCGTGACAGACAGCACCAACAATGCCATCTGCTTCATAAATAGCACCAATCCCAGCAAGTTCCTGGTTATCAGCAAAATCCCACATTGTACCGTGTCCCCCAGCGTAGAAAATAGCGCCATGTTCTGCGGGGTCAATTTGTGCAGGATTGAGAGTATGTTCCACTCGCGCCACCTGCCGCCCACCACTTCTGGCCAGTTGTATTTCGCAGAATAATTGACGTTCATCCAAAACTCCTTGTACCCAATTTAAGAGCAATTAGACAAGCCGTTGCATCGGGATTGGGCTTTAGGGTTCTTTCCGACTACTTGTGTGCAGTTTGCTTGGGTAAAAAAAACAGAAAATAATAAGCTCCTCGTTTGGGGTGTACTTTATCCACTTGCAAACGGCTATTTCAATGGGTCATTTTCCTATAAATCCTTGAACTCAGTCGAGTTTTGTAGAAGTTTAAACCGATTTTATGGGTAGATTTTTACAAATACAAGCTGTTAAAAAAGATATAGAATCTCAACGAAAAAATTACCCGATCAACACAAAATTCATAACTTCTAGTGACTTATTTTAATTTTAAAATATTAAGGCAGAGAGAGTTTTTTATAAGAATCTCTTGAAGAAAGCCGATTAAGGTAATGTCCATCCTGCAAATTCCTACTGAATAAAAACATCAACAGGCTGAAAAAATAGAGCAGCGAACAGCCCGGTTAGCAGCGCAATTACGAGCCACTGGGATTGACATTTAACAACTATGAAACAACCTTAATGAGAAGTTAAACCAACCTTATCTTAGCCTTGATGCAAGTTTAGTATGCTTTGTTTAATTCACCGGAAAAGCTCATGCAACTATCACGACGAAAGTTTTTTACATTGGCAGGAGCGAGCGCTGCTGGCACTTTGATGATGTCTCCTCTAGAAGCGCTTTATGCCAGAAAGGCCAATGGTGAATCAGTATTTGGAGGAGGGTATGGACCCCTCGTACCCGATCCGAATGGATTGTTAGATTTACCCGATGACTTTCAGTATCGGGCTTTTTCACGAACGGGCGAAATGATGAGCGACGGTTCCCCTGTGCCCGGTGGTCACGATGGCATGGCGGCTTTCCCAGGTCCCCAAAACACGGTGATTCTGGTTCGCAATCACGAACTGAGTCCGAATTCTTCAACACAAGTTGTGGGTCCAAATCCTTACGATCCTCTTTGCAAAGGAGGGACAACCACACTACAGGTTGGACCCAATCGTCAGCTCATCAAGCACTACGCTTCGCTTACCGGCACCTATCGAAATTGTGCGGGCGGCCCGACTCCTTGGGGTTCTTGGATTACTTGCGAGGAGGATGTCTCGACTGTGGCGACTAATAGAGCACCGGGCGATGCGAGAAATGTCTCCAAATCTCACGGCTACAACTTTGAAGTTCCGGCTCTCGCAACGGTTCCTGTGAATCCCGTACCTTTAGTTGCAATGGGACGGTTTAACCATGAAGCGGTGGCGACCGACCCCAAAACCGGAATTGTCTACGAGACTGAAGACCGAGGAGATAGCCTCTTCTATCGCTTTATCCCCAATCAACGGAACAATTTAAGCGCCGGGGGTACTCTGCAAGCGCTGAAGATTAAGAATATGCCTAAGGCAAAGACTTTTGCAGGCTTTCCCAAGGGCCAACCGATGTCCGTGGAATGGGTGACAATTGACAATCCTGACCCGGCTACGGATACAGTACGGGTCGAAGGTTTCGGTAAAGGTGCTGCCCAGTTTACTCGTGGGGAAGGCATCTGGTACGGCAATCGTGAAGTTTACTTCTGTTGCTCGAATGGTGGCTCTGTTGATGCTGCCACTGGCAGACCGAACGGATTTGGTCAGGTTTGGCGGTATCTTCCCGATCAAGATATGATCGAACTTTTTGTTGAGGCTAAATCGCGTGACGAACTCGATGGCCCTGACAACATTGTTGTGGCACCTCATGGTGATCTGATCATTTGCGAAGATGGCAATGATGAGCAGTTCGTGGTGGGTGTAACTCCTAACGGGGAACTGTATCGTTTCGCAAAAAATGCGCTCAACGATCGGGAGTTTGCCGGAGCCTGCTTCTCGCCGGATGGTCGAACTATGTTCGTTAATATCCAAACCCCAGGCATCACGTTTGCCATTTGGGGTCCTTGGAGGTCTCAACGAGGAGCATAACATTACTGTCTTATAGTGCGAGCATTTTATTTGCCTGTAAAACGCTCTTATGTTCGCACTATGCAGAAGATGGTGAATCACGCCGGATTGTGGCAACATCCGGTGTGGGTTCTCTATAAGCCTATGAAAGTTTAACGGTTTGTGGGAGTTTGAAGAGTAGTGCAATACGTCCGCCAGTCGAAACGAGTGTTTTATACTCTGGTAATGATGTCGATCGCCTTTGGCGTTGATTTATCTCAATCTAGGGATTCAGTCGCTCAAATACCCGTTGATTATGTTTGCTATATACAGACGAGTGATGGTCGAACGATCGACTTAGGTAAGCTTTGTGGAAGTAGTGGCAGAGGCCTCCCGATCGCTTTAGATCCCAATGACCAGGCGTTTCTTAATAGTTATCAACGATCGTTGAGCAAACGGCTCAATTCATCCTCATCCGATGCCGTGTCTCGCGTTCAGCGAAATCCCCAAGCGGCTATCGAACGTGCGCGCGGGATATGTAATGCGCTCAGTGCGGGAATGTCGATCGACTTGCTGCAACCTCAAGGCAATGCTGAAGTTGATGCGCTTAACGCTCTGGCTCCTAAATATTACTGCTCTGAGTTTGACGACTGAGCAAGGAAGTAAATAGATTTTGAAGGGAATAAAGGGTTGATTAACTGTAAGACTTTTTCTAACATTTGCTAACAATCACTTACATTTACAAGATGTCTTTATGCCATGTAGAATGAATTTAGCCGAGCCGATTAACGGTGACAAACCTTCGTAGTAAGGAACCTCTATATAAATAAGTTGCCTCTACATTATCAAAGCAAATAATCGAATTGGCTAAATGCGGTCACGTGAAAACCAAGCTGAACCCTCATAGTACAAGTGCTTCTATAGATTTCTAGGCGCTGCTGGTTGATACGCATTGGTTGAGTTCTCATCTCAACTTATAGCGGTTGGCAATTGGATGAAGTACACCCCAAACGAGGAACTTCTTCTTTTGGGCATTCTGAGCCTGTACCTCATCCTAATGACAACTGGTATAATATCCTCTTCATCAGCATTCATCAGCGGTTAAAAATTCAAAATTCATCAAGACAGCGCAACTACAAACCTGTCATAAAAAAGGGCTGGCAATTACGCCAGCCCTTCAACTAATTTGAGATGTTAAATTATTGCTAATTTAACATCTCAAACCTCAAATCAATCTAGCTTCTGTCAGTAGCAGCTACTGGCTCAAAGCTTGGAACCACCAACTCATCATTCTGCTTGGTGAGTAGATTGTACAGCCTTTCGGTATTCGGGAAATTCGCAGCAGGCAGAGTCGGGAAGCGACGGTAAGGAACAGTATCCTCGCCAAACGCCTCGGCATATTCAACGCTGTTCAACATTGCGTTGATAAAGCCCTTAATCCCTTTACTTGCCAAGATTTGGTTGTAGGTCCGAATCTCCGCTTGATTGCGGGGAGCGCGGCCTAAGAAGTGCTTCGTTCCCAACTCAATCACCTTAGTATTGGGATAAGGTGCGTAGAACTGTTTGATGTACAGGGACGAGCAGCCCAAAGCCTCAATGAACTCCTTGAGATTGATTTCATTGTTGCCCAGTTTGCTTTCCAGCGCCGTGAATTCATTCTTCACAACATAGGGATGGATGTCGCGCTCAAAAATTTGACGGTAAGTAGCTTGAATTAAAGTTTTCAAAGCTACTTTGTCCGAAGTATTCGTCAGCTTGAACACCTTAGTTTGTTCGCGCCGCTTGCTGACACCTTGAGCGAGGCTATTTTGTAACTCGAATTCGCCCCGATCGAGCGCAGTGCCGAGTTCGATAAACCGAGGAGTTTCTGGCGTCTGAGCTTGGACATTTTGCTCAGCGACGGAACCCGATCGCATCGTCCGCATCGACAAACCACCGGGAGTCACATAGCGCTCGTAGGGAACTGTATCTTCCCCAAAAGCTTCGTTGTACTCCGTGCTGTCGAGGATGGCATCGACCAGCGCGTAAAAACCCTTCTTGGAACAAATGTCAAAGTAAGCGTTCATTTCCTGGCGGCCGTAGGTAGGGCGTCCCAGGAGTCGGCGGTGAATGTACTCGATCGCCTTACAAACGTACAGCTTGCTCCAGTACATATTGCGGAACACGTCCGACTTCGCCAACATCCGAATAAACTCGCGCATCGGAATCTCGCCGTTTTCCAGCTTAATTTCCGCTACCTTTTGGCGCTGGCCGTCGAACACGTCGCGACCGAACACTTGCAGGTAAGCTGCCCGAATCACCGCTTGGGTGGAACTTTCGGTAAATTTGACACTGGAACTGTTGCTGTAGCTGCTAGAGACACCGCGAGCAGTTTTCTTGGAAGCCACATAGCCGCCTGGTAACTGGTCTAATTTAAAGACCTTGGGGCCCAGAGAACCAGGAGCAGCACCGCGAGCCGCCGGATTGCTCAACTGATTGTCAATCCCCGCACCTTGACGGATCAGGATGCGGCGGGTGTCCTTGCCGAAGGGAGCGGGACGGCTCTTGGGGTTGCGAGTTTCTTGCGGGAAAATCGCGCCGAACTGAATTTCCAGCGGATCGTTGCCAACACCGTAAACGTGCTGGTCTGGCAGAGGCTGGGTGTACCCGGCAAACAAGGTGATGAACTGAGGAACCTTGCGGAACGGAGCGCTGAAATTGAACAAATCAATTTGCGGGCCCCAGTTGCGACACTCCTGAGCTTCTTGGCCCAAACCGCGTAGGTAAGGCACTGTTTCTTCGCCGAAGTAATCGGAATACTCCTGGGAATAGACCATCGCGTCTACAAGGGCTGGCAGGCCGCCTTTGCTGACGATCGCAAAATACTTGCTAAATTCCTCCCGCGAGCTCAAACCGCGGCCTAGGAAGTGGCGGGCGGCCAATTCTACAGCGCGGCTGTTGACAAACGGCTCGTAGAATTGCTGGCGGTACAGAGGAGATGTGCCAAGGCGGCGAATAAACTCTTTCATCGAGATTTCGCCATTTTTGACCTTGGATTCCAAGTCAGAAATGCTTTGGCTGTATGCGCGGCTAATGTCGCGCTCAAAAACTTGGCGGTAAGCTGCTTTGATTACTTCTAGCTTTTCCCCCCCAGACAGGCCGGTTTTCATGACGAATTTCGACCGTCGCTCGGAGGCGTTGAAGTAGATTTGGGGCAGTTGCAGCCCTTGCTGGTCGTTGCTTTCACGCTGCCGCACCTTGTCTGAAGGTGTGGGAGCTTTGAATTCGGTAATTGCTACGTCGAAATACTGTCCGACGATCGCAGCGGCCTCTGCATTGTTTCTGAAATAGCCCAAAGATGCTGCCTTCATTTCCTGCATTGCCACAATTGTGGCCGCCGAAGAGCAAGCATTTTCGATGATTTCCCGCAATCCGCGCACGTTCACCGAAATAATGTTCGGGTCGCCAGCGACGATCGCGTAGGTGATGTAGCGCAAAAACCAGCTCAAGTCCCGCAGAGATTTGGTCATGTTGCCCGGGCCGTAGCGCGAGACATTGATCGGCTGAAATCCTGCTGGGATTGGGCCGCTGTAGCCGCCACCGTTGCCAGAAAATAGATTTCCCAGCCCCAAGAATCCGCCGCCGCCTGAGCCGTTGCCGCCGCCTGCGCGACCTTCAACGTAGGTAACAGTTCCCAGTTTCATGCCTTCAGTGACATTCCCCGAGCCGCCGCGAGCCGCGCCTGCTACAGCCATCGCAGGTTCTTGTGGTCTTTCCAAGAATGCCAGCGGGGAACCGCCGGTAAAAATCCGGTTGGCTGCGCGGGATACTATCAGTTCCGAGTTTTGGGTCAGCGTCGCAGAGATATCGATCCGAAGAGCCCCTGAACTGAAATAACTTGCCAGTTCGCTGAGTTCGCCCCGCTGTAGAAAGCGGTCTTGCTGTTCTGCTTGCGAAATTGTTGCGACCGGTACAGTTTGATATAGTTGCGGACGCGCAACCGAGCTTCCACCACTTGCCTTTACAGTCATTAGACTCCTTCGCTCCCTATCTAAATAGTTGCAGCATTTAACCCGACTAACCTTGCCTTCTCATGCAGGGCAAAGTAGGTATTTTTGCTTTGTTTACTTTTTGCCTTTACCCGTCACGAGGTTCGGGCGCGCTTACTTTCTTAGATTAAAATGTTTTGGTTTCATCTTTCTGCCTGCCGGGAAATGTCCGATCCGAAGGCAGGCACGGGGTACTCCCTCCGCTGCGCTCCGCCGGCATACCCGTGGAAAAAAAGACTCGGCAGGAGAGTTGCCTTTGGGCGATTGCAGCAAGTGCCGTCAATTAAGGGAAAAGAAAATCAAAAATTTTCTTCGGCCTTTTTCTGGGCGTTTAACTTTCTGCTTAAAGACGCCTCCGCTTTACCAGACAGTTCAGCGGTGGGTTATTGACAGTCCTTGTTTGTTAAAAAGCCTGCCGACATTTATTGTATAGATTTAAGAGAGCGTATATGAGAAAAAATGATAAGTTTTATTACGCACGAGCTGTCAGGGCTTGGCAGTCATGGGTTGGTCGATCGCCCGATCCCTCTGTTTGAGGCTTGCCCAACTATCGCGAAGCGACACTTTTGTTGCGAGTAACGCAGCCACAGAAGTGCATGGCGTAGCGCTGTTACCCCGTAGCTACTGACAACCAATCTCAAAACCCACGCACTATTACCTCACCTATGGATACTACGCCTGATATCAGCGCTGCCGTGCGGCGGCTTTACGATACTTTCCCTTTCCCGCCCGATCCTTTGTCAGATGAACCGCCGCCTGGATACAACTGGCGCTGGAGTTGGCCTGATGCTTACAATTTTTGCACCGGGCAAAAGCCGCCAAAACTGGATATTCGGATTTTAGATGCTGGCTGCGGCACTGGTTCGAGCACCGATTATCTGATTCACCTCAATCCTGAAGCTTCGGTGACGGCGATCGACCTGAGTGAAGGTGCTTTGAAAGTAGCACAAGAACGCTGTCGGCGCTCGGGAGCGCGTGAAGCAGATTTTCGCCACCTCAGCTTGTACGATGCCGCCGAGTTAGAGGGCGAGTTTGATTTGATCAACTGCGTCGGCGTGCTGCACCACTTACCCGATCCGATCCGGGGCATTCAAGCGCTGGCGGCGAAGTTGGCGGAGGGTGGTTTGATGCACATTTTTGTGTATGCTGAGCTCGGACGCTGGGAAATTCAACTCATGCAAAGGGCGATCGGGCTTCTTCAAGGCCCGCAAAAAGGTGACTATCCCGATGGTGTGAAAGTAGGCCGTCAAATCTTTGCTTCCTTACCAGAAAACAACCGTCTTGTCAAGTACGAAAAACAGCGTTGGGCAGGAGAAAATCGGCGGGACGAATGTTTTGCTGATATGTACGTTCACCCGCAGGAAATTGACTACAATATCGAGACTTTGTTCGAGTTAATTGACGCTTCGGGATTGGAATTTATCGGTTTCTCAAATCCGGGATATTGGCAGTTAGAAAGACTTTTGGGGAAAGCACCAGAATTGATAGAAAGAGCTCAGGGTTTGACGGAACGAGAGCTTTATCGATTAATTGAATTGTTGGATACGGAAATCACTCATTACGAGTTTTTCTTGGGCAAAAAGCCTGTTAATAAAATTGATTGGTCGGACGATCGGGCACTTTTGGCGGCAATTCCAGAGTTGAGTAGTTGTATGCACGGTTGGCCTAGTCAACAAGTGTTTGATTGCAACTACCAATTGCTCAATTTGTCAAGTGCGGAATTTGAGTTTTTGCAAGGTTGTGTACCCCCCCCAGACAGGGCGGGCACGGGGGCACCGCCCCTACAAGGTGGTGGGAAGAGTGTTGGGGAGATTTTGGCGGATGTGGAGATGGGATTGGATGAAGTGCGATCGATCTTATCAAAACAGCTAATTTTGCTAACACCGAAATTATAGGGCTTTTTCATTATTTGAACGAACCGCGAAGACGCCAAGAGCGCGAAGGAAGAACTGCATCTCTTTCTTTCTCTTCCTTCGCGTCCTTCGTGCCTTCGCGGTTCATTTTATCTTACTCCTAAAATCCCAAATGGATTGACACAGGCCCCCGTCTGCGGCTACGCTTTGAAGTTAGAGGTTGCTTTGCTTGTAGAGGAAGTACCCCGCGTCGCCCAAAAATCTAGTTGCACTGCCCAAAGCTGCTGGTAACAGCAATGGACAGCATAACCGCCAAACTGATATCAGCAGTCTGGAGGCTAACGGAGTATCTTAACATCCTCTGTAGCCGCCCTGCTATGCGTTGAAAAGCGGGGCGGCTGGGTTTTTGGGTTTTTCTAGAAAACCTAAAACCAGGAGAACATAATTATGTCACAGGAATTCTTGCCTGACGACAACAAATTTGCACGGCCAAATGACGACTCAGCAGCAGAATCGGAACAGGATGTGGTGTGTGTAACGGTGACAGGTTCGCAATCGGGTGTCAGGGAAACCATACTCACTTTGTACCGCCTGGGATTTGCCCAAGTTGGCGATTGGAGTCCCCTACAACGTGCAGCTAATCCGAACCAAGTGATGAGTGTGCTGATTCGCCGTCGGAAGCGCAAAGCCTAGATGTTTGCTCGTTCCCAGGCCTTAGCTTGGGAACACCTTCCATGAGCATCTGCCTCCTGTTTTTATTTTTATCCGTTAGCGAGGCAGAGCCTCTGGATCTCGGTTCCCAGGCCTTAGCCTGGGAACCAGTTAAGAAGACCAACAAAAAAAGCTATAGGTTGCGATTAATTCTTTGAATCGGTCGGACGTAATTTGTATTAGCTCTAACCCAGCAGCGAAATCGACTGAATGAAGTACCAACCCATAGCCAAGGTTTTCCCCGTCGGTCAAGAGAAATTCCAACAGTATCAAATCTTTCTCCAGGTGGCATAACTCTATCAACGGGCAACTCAAGCATATCCAGTCGGTTACTCGGACCAGTCCTATCTTGACAGCGAACATTCAAACCTTCTGGATCTACGGCTTCCCACACCCAAGGCATGACTACACTATTTCCGTTGACAATGCGGTAGTCTCCATTTTTGTCAGCCTCTGGATATGTGTTGGGATTTTGAACTTGGAGCAACGGAGTAGCGACACTCCCACCAGAAAAAGAAGGAAAGAAAACTCCGGCAGTAGAGATTAGACCAATCAAAAGATTTTTAAACATAAGAACGATATACCTCACCTGACCAAAAAACCCTATACACCTGAAGGTTTAACGTAAAAAAGCTAGACCCGCAACCGCTCCAACCTTACCAACACTCCCACCGCTCCGACCGTGCCAGCGAAACGATCACCAGACTTGCCAACCATGCCAGCCGTACCAGTGTGACAGTCCGAACACATTCCATGAGGCTCTGCCTCCTGTTTTTATTTTTATCCGTTAGCGAGGCAGAGCCTCTGGATCTCGGTTCCCAGGCTAAGGCCTGGGAACCAGTTAAGAAGACCAACAAATATCAGGCACGTTACTTTACTAAATCAGGAAAGAGTGATTTCCTGATTTAGAGCGTCAAACATCTAGAACTGTGTGTATGTACAAGTGATGGAAGGATATCGAAAACTTTACTTTACTAAGTTTAATTAAAGATCGTTATAAGCATCATCATTCCAATATTCATCTTCTTCTAAACTGAATGAACTTTCGTTTGTCACGTGACCTAACAAAAATCCATCAACATGGCTTAAACGACCTCTCCAAAAACCCCAATCGGTTGTTCTAGTTCTAGAATTGCCAAATTGAATCTCAGCACTTGATAAATAGATAAATTCTTGATTTCTCAGTTTTCTTCCTTCTCTAAAGGAATCTAAAAATTTAACTCTACTTTCATCTGTAGGATAAATACTAATAGCCTTCTTGATATGTTTTCTTATGTTTACAAAATACCAATTTTCATTACTCAACCACCCTTTAACAACTATACCTTGAACAAAAAGAGTGATGGGAATAGTTATGCTATCTTGATACGCTAGTTCTACCAGTTCCATTAAAAACAAATCTGAATCTGATGAGAGGAAACTTTTTTCTTGACCCGTATAAGATGTGTCTAAATTCTTTTTGTTTTCAAATTCTACAACGTACTCAATTCTTACTATAAACTTAGCCTTCTCAACCTCATCAACAATTATCCTTTCTTCTTTAAAAATTTTTGATTTATTTTTAACTCTAGCTTCAATAATGTAATCTAGCTCTAAAGATAAAGATGTAAAATTACTAATCTTAATTAACTCACCTACTTCTAAACCTAAGTCAAAATCGTACCTAGCGACCTCTGTCAAAGTAAAACTATCTTCAACAGATTGAAATAAAGAATCCTTTCTAAAGGTAGGCATCATTATATGTGAAGTAATCATACAGAACATTCCTAAATTACAGTAAAGTAGTTTAACACAAAACATTTTTAAAGACATCAACTATTTACATCTCGACACTTGATGCAAAAAAGCTAGACTGACACAACCCCGCCACCGCTCCAACACTCCGACAGCGCTAGACCCGCAACATTCCCACCGTGGCAAGGTGCAACCGCTCCGACACTGCCAACACTCCGAGCCGTGTCAGACGTGCTTAGGGTGCAATTGTGGCAGCCGTGCCAGTGCCAGACGTGCAATCGATCCCAAAACCTCACAACAGGGCGTCTATCCTGCAATTTTGGAGCCGTGCCACCCATGTCAGCCGTGGCAAGTGTCAAGCCGATCGCCCCGTGTCGATCGGACTGCCGCCAATTTTGGAGTCTTATTGGTGGAAAACCCTACTAAATTCGGCAGACATCAAAGCCTGCCTTGCTTTTGCCGCAGACCATGAGAAAACTGATCCGCCTTGGCTACTTTCAACGTCAGGGTTCTTTTTTTCTCACTACTTGCTCAAACCTGAAATCCTGACCTAAACAAACCAGGACTATTTGCAGCTATAATTACGCTTATTAGTACAAAATATTGCTTTATGGACTACCACGACATCATCATAATTGAACCGGGAAAACGCAGTGGCAAACCATGTATTCGGGGAATGCGAATCACCGTCTACGACATCTTAGAATATCTCGCAGGTGGCATGACGGAAGCAGAAATTCTGGAAGATTTTTCCGAACTAACTTCGGCAGACATCAAAGCCTGCCTTGCTTTTGCAGCGGATCGTGAAAAAAAGTTATTTGTGGCATCCCTGTGAAACTACTGTTGGACGAAAACCTCTCAGACCGAATTCTTCAGAGAATTATCGGTTTGTATCCCGATTCTGCTCATGTCAAAACCCTAGGACTGACAAATACTGATGATGCAGAAATTTGGGAATATGCAAAGGCAAATGATTTTGTGATTGTTTCCAAAGATTCTGACATTCATCAACGGAGTTTACTTTACGGTCATCCTCACAAATTTATTTATCTCCGTGTTGGCAATTGCTCAACATCTAAAATTGTTCAAATTCAGCGAGAGTAAATCGACATAATTAGTCAGTTTTGATAGAGAGAATCAGAGAGTATGCTGGTATTGTCGTAGTATAAAACCAAAAAAGCAAAGACTGAGGAGATATCAACTTAAGGAGTTTACAGGAGTGAAGAAAATATCCAGCAAGTTAATACCAATTTAATGTGAAGTTGCACATATCTCGATCCCCCTAAATCCCCCTTAAGAAGGGGGACTTTGAGAAAAATCTTGTCCCCCCCTTATTAAGGGGGGTTAGGGGGGATCAGATTCTATGCAGCTTCATAAAAAATTGGTATAAGCTAATATAAAGTTGTTGATCTCTGCTCAATAATCCACTGAAAATGATGAAAGAAGACACCATTAACATCGTTGGTTTTCATGGACATATTTACTTCGACGCTGATAATCGCGATGCCGCAGCGCGTGTACGAGAAGGATTGACTCAGTTTGAGGTGCAGCTTGGGCGTTGGCATGACAAACCCATTGGCCCCCACCCGCAAGCAATGTATCAAGTTGCATTTTTACCAGACCAGTTTGGCAAAGTGCTTCCCTGGTTAATGCTGAATCGTGAGGGGCTCAATATTCTCATTCACCCTGAAACAGGCGACGATGTGGCAGACCATACGAAACATTCTTTGTGGCTAGGAGAGAAACTAGAGTTGAATGTCGAAGTCCTGCGACCTAGGACAGGTAACGCCAGCTTATGATCGATCCGCGCGCAAGGCGAGGGCGTTTCTCCAGACTGACTTATCCCTGATAATAGATAATTAGCCGCCGATTTGAGACATGGTGCGGCTATAATTTCCTGTATTTACTAATAATAGTTATAATATCCTTAACAAATGACTGAATAAATGTATGAAAATTAGAGCAATCATCCATCCCGCAGAAGAAGGTGGCTATTGGGCTGAAGTTCCCGCACTTCCCGGGTGTATTACCGAAGGAGATACTATGGAAGAAGTGGTGGCTAATTTAAAAGATGCGATTGAAGGTTGGCTCGATGTTGCTAATAGTCGTGAAGCAATTGCCTCCACAGATAAAGTTGTTGAAATTGCTGTATGAAATCTATTTCAGGAAAGCGACTGTGCAAAATAGTAGAGCAGAAAGGTTGGGTTTTGAAAAGAGTTACTGGCAGTCATCATATCTATGAAAACGCCGAAATAGAACAAATTTTGTCAATTCCAGTTCACCGGAATCAAGATTTGAAAGTTGAAACCTTAAGAGCCTTGATGAAAATAGTCCAGCTATCTGAGGAAGATTTACAAAGTTTGTCTTAACTATAATGTATTTTGAGAGCGATCGATTTCGGGTAGTTTACCCGCCGATTTGAGACATGGTGCGGCTGTAATTTCCTTGAGTAGTTCCCGAATCTCGCTGCTTGAAATTAATCTCCGGTTTCATCTCCAATATCTGCCGCACTCGATCGCGCAATTCGCTTGTAGGAGTCCCGCTGCGGAGAGCAGTTTTTAAGTCAATTTGACCCGTTTCGTTCAGCAGACAAGGCCGCAGCCACCCGTCAGCAGACAAACGCATCCGGTTGCAGCGATCGCAAAAACACTCGGACATTTGGCTGATAAATCCTAAAGTGCCTTTCGCCCCCGGAATTTGAAACACATCCGCCGGCCCGTTACCGCGCACTCCCGACTCGGCTAACCCGTATTTGTCGCTAATTTGTTGCCGCAATTCTGCCGAAGCTACCCAACCTTTATCGCCAAATAAATCCCCATTCCCGATCGGCATAAACTCAATAAAACGAACGTGCCAATTGCGGTTAATTGTTAACGCCGCTAAATCCAATATTTCGCTGTCATTCACACCGGGAATTACCACAACATTCAGTTTCAGCGGGTCGAATCCAGCTTGATAAGCCGCTTGAATTCCCTCCCAAACCTGCGTCCACCGCGATCGTCCCCGACTGCCAATTATCTTATCAAAAGTCTCCGGTTCCAAGGAATCCAAACTAATATTAATCCGGCGCAAACCAGCATTGTAGAGATTTTCCGCCATTCCCGCCAGCAAAAAGCCGTTGGTTGTCATTGACAAATCTCGCGTTTCCGGCAAAGATGCGATCGACCTCACCAATTCCACCACCCCAGGCCGCAGCAGCGGTTCCCCACCAGTCAACCGAAACTTGGTAAATCCCACCGGTATAAAAACTTCCCGCAGCAGAGTTAGCAATTCCGAGTGAGTTAACAACTGCTGCTGCAATACATAGTCCAACTCGCTACCTTCCGGCATACAGTAGAGACAGCGGAAGTTGCAGCGGTCGATTAAACTAATCCGAAGGTAGTCTACGGTATCCATGTCAATAGTTTGTAATATTATTTAATTATAAATGCTGACTCGATTTTCTGCAATTATTGATAGAGAGCAATAAACCTGCATCAATTTCTTTTCACCTTCCCCCTCCTCTCTTACTCTGCGCCCTCTGCGCCCTCTGCGGTTAATAAAAAAAATCTCATTGACAACTGAAATAAACTTGCTAAATATATGTTCTTTGAATTTGAAGCTGATTTTGTCGAAGCTTTGCGCTGCATCCCCATGCAAGTACGTCTCAAGTTAGATACTTGCGGCATTAAATTAAAGTTGCAGGATTGGAATCATTTCAACCAAGCAGAACGGCAAAGTCTTGTAGAGGAACCTTGCTTGACAGAAGCAGAAATTATTGATTACCGAGAAAAGCTAAATCAAATATTAATTCAACAGACAGGCAAACCGGGAACTGATTTGGCGGTTGATGAAAATCCCCCGTGGATGGATGCTGCAACTGTACCGGAGTCGGTTTCTGCAAAAGCGCAAGAGCTCGGCGTGACACTTTCTTTGGCACAGTGGGCGAGTTTGCAGCCTCTACAGCGATTTGCTTTAATTAAGCTTAGTCGATCGAGCCACGAGAATAAAAATTTCGTCCCCGCGCTTCAAGAGTTTAAGGTTATTGAATGAGATCGAATTTAGAATTAACTCTTGTACCGCGCAGAGGCAGACAAGGGAGAGTTACCTCATCGATTCGGGCGATCGTCCTTTCTCACTTCTCACTAAGTGAGAATTACTTAGTGAGAACTGGCAGAACAATGTGTAACAAAGTGCAGTGTGGCGGTGGGAGAGGTAGGGTGAGGTCGATCGGACATTTAACGGGTTGAGGTTTCCGACGCGCCCGACACCAAATTCCGAAAATATGATTAATTTTATTTTAAGTATTGTTACCGCAGCGTGGTATGATTTTTCTGAGTTTGCAAAGCACTCGCCTGCTACCTGCATTAGTTTCTGAGCTTCGTGAACACGCAAAACACACCCACCGAACCCGCAGCAGCAAACGAGGATATTCCTCAAGCTGGCACAGTCTCGACAGTCTCGACAGCCTCGTCCGAGACTAGCAATCCCATGCAAGACTTTTATCGCCTCCAACAAGAGTTGTTGGCGTACACCCTTGCTTTTACGGCGATTATTTTTATCTCCGTTTGGATTTTTTACTCGCTCAATATTGCCCTGAATTATTTGCTTGGGGCGAGCACAGGTGTGGTTTACTTAAAGATGTTGGCTAGAGACGTTGAACGAATCGGCAGCCAAAATCAGCGCATCAGCAAGACAAGGCTCGGTGTGTTTTTAGCGGTGATGATAGTAGGAACACAGTGGAATCAGCTACAGATTTTACCGATATTTTTGGGATTTCTGACTTACAAAGCTGCGCTGTTGGTTTACGTGATCCGAAGTGCATTAGCACTAGACTACAGGTAGGTCAGGCAATTCGAGCAAAACTCAACTCATCGATTTGTATGGGGAAGCCCGTTGAATGGCAATGCTTGACGTTCTAAACACCTTTAATCGTTTCCCCCTCGGCAAATTGGAAGTTGGCCAGCAGTTGTACTGGCAACTCGGCAATCTGAAAGTGCACGGGCAGGTTTTTCTAACCTCCTGGTTTGTAATTGCCGTTTTAGTCGTAGTTTCGATTTTAGGAACCAGCAAAATCCAGCGAATTCCCAGCGGAATGCAAAATTTTATGGAGTATGCGCTGGAATTTATTCGGGACTTGGCTAAAAACCAAATTGGGGAAAAAGAATATCGCCCTTGGGTACCGTTTATTGGTACATTATTTCTGTTCATCTTTGTGTCAAACTGGTCTGGCGCTCTAATTCCTTGGAAGCTAATTAAGCTGCCATCAGGTGAATTGGGAGCTCCTACCGCTGACATCAACACGACGGTAGCATTTGCACTGCTGACTTCTCTAGCATATTTTTATGCAGGTCTCAGCAAAAGCGGCTTGGGGTATTTCGCCCACTATGTTGAACCGGTGCCTTTCATGTTGCCGTTCAAAATCATAGAAGATTTCACTAAGCCTCTGTCCCTAAGTTTCCGTTTGTTTGGCAACATTCTTGCGGACGAATTGGTGGTCGGAGTGCTAGTGTTGCTAGTGCCTTTATTTGTTCCTCTGCCAGTGATGGTTCTGGGACTATTTACCAGTGCAATTCAAGCTTTGATTTTTGCAACCTTAGCCGCAGCCTACATAGGTGAAGCTCTAGAAGGCGGTCACGGCGAAGAACACCACGATTAACTAACGATAAACGGCGAAGAATGAAGGAGGAAAAAGAAAAATTCTGAACTCAAACTTCCTCCCGTTAAATCGGACAATTCTGTAGACTATCTGTTCTCAATTTTGTACTTTAGATAAGGAAAATCATCATGAACCCAACAGTTGCTGCCGCTTCCGTAATTGCCGCCGCTTTGGCAGTAGGTTTAGCTGCAATCGGCCCTGGCATCGGTCAAGGAAATGCAGCAGGTCAGGCTGTAGAAGGGATTGCCCGTCAGCCGGAAGCAGAAGGTAAAATTCGCGGCACCTTGCTGTTGAGTTTGGCGTTCATGGAAGCGCTCACAATTTACGGTTTGGTCGTAGCCCTAGTGCTGCTGTTTGCCAACCCCTTCGCATAATAATTGGAAATTTTAGATTTGAGGTTTTGGCGATTCTAATCCAAAATCTCAAATCTAAAATCGATTAAGCGAATTAGATGGAAGCCGTCAAAAAATCATGATGCACTGGACAGTATTACTAGCAGTTGAAGAAGCGGCTAAGGAAGGCGGACTGTTTGATATAGATGCTACGCTGCCTCTGATGGCGGTGCAGTTTTTAATTCTAGTCGCAGTCTTGAATGTAATTTTTTACAAGCCGCTCAGCAAGTCAATTGACGATCGCGCCGATTACATTCGCAACACTCAAGTCTCCGCCCAAGAACGCTTGGCAAAAGCTCAGCAACTAGCGCAGCAGTACGAGCAAAAACTGGGAGAAACTCGCAAACAGTCTCAATCAGTAATTGCTGCTGCTCAAGCTGATGCCCAAAAAATTGGGGCAGCAAAAGTAGCTGAGGCTCAACAAGAAGCTCAAGTCGCGCGAGAAAAGGCTGGGCAAGAAATAGAGCAGCAAAAGCAAGAAGCAATGCGCTCACTAGAACAACAAGTAGACGCGCTCAGCGGCCAAATTCTCGAAAAGCTATTAGGGCAGTCGCTGGCCAAATAGCGAGACAGAAGAGTTTTAGATTTTTGAGGGAATCTCAAATCTAAAATCGCTTCACCCAATCTGCACGCGCAATTATGGAAGAGTATCATGGGGACTGTTTTATTGCTAGCCACAGAAGCTAGCGGCGAAGGTGGTTTCGGTTTAAATTTCGATATTTTAGAAACCAACCTGATTAACCTGGTCATTATTATTGCAGTGCTGTTTTATTTCGGGCGCGGATTTGTAGGTAAAATCCTGACAGAGAGGCGTTCGGCCATCCAAGAGGCGATTCAAGATGCAGAAAAACGCCAAAAAGATGCAGCAGCAGCTCTAGCAGAGCAACAGCAAAAACTGACTCAAGCGCAAGCAGAAGCCGAACGAATTCGTGCCGCTGCTGAAGAAACTGCCAAGAAAGCAAAAGAAGCAATTCTAGCTCAGGCAGCGCAAGACGTTGAACGAATGAGAGCAACAGCAGGTCAAGAGTTGGAAGCGGAGCGGGAAAGAGCGATCGCCCAACTGCGATCGGCGGTTGTATCTCTGGCATTAGCAAAGGTGGAAAGCCAGCTAAAAACTAGCTTGGACGACAGCGCTCAACACCAATTAATCGATCGCAGCATTGCGTTACTGGGAGGCTAAAACGTGAGTACAGTCAGCACAGAAGTCTTACAGCCTTACGCATCTGCCTTGATGTCACTGGCTCAGTCCAACAATCTCTCAGAGAAGTTTGGCGAAGATATTCGTTCCTTACTGAGCCTGCTAGAAGGTTCGGAAGACTTGCGTCAATTTTTAGCCAATCCGCTGGTAAAACCGGATGCTAAAAAAGCCGTGATTGGGCAAATAGCGGGTGAAGAAATGAGCCCCTTGATGCACAGCTTTCTGAAGCTATTAGTAGACAAAGGAAGAATTCTTTTTTTAGAAGGAATTGGCAAACAATACTTGGCAAGGCTCCGAGAACTAAACCAAACAGTATTGGCTGAAGTTACATCGGCAGTCCCGCTTTCAGACGCTCAACAGCAGACTGTTCGCGAGAAAGTGCAGGCGATGACCAGCGCTAGTCAAGTAGAAATTGAAACCAAAATAGACGCAGATTTAATCGGCGGTGTGGTAATCAAAGTAGGCTCTCAAGTAATTGATGCCAGCCTGCGGGGACAATTGCGCCGTCTGGGACTTCGCTTGAATTCCTGATTTAAGGAAGCAGGAAGTTCGGCAACGAGCAATGTACGGGATGTAACGGATAGAAGGAAGAAGGAAGAAAGAACAAGGGAAGAATTAAACAGGAATCAGGAATAAATTAATTTCTGTTTTCGAGCTGTTATTCCCAAATGTTTATTACCAAATCCCAATTCTTTCTGGCAGAAAACATCGACTGATAACTGACAACTAACAACTGACAACTGACAGATAATAACTAACATGGCAGCAATCAGACCTGACGAAATTAGCAGCATTATTCGCCAGCAAATTGAGCAGTACGACCAAGACGTAAAAGTCTCTAACGTCGGTACTGTTCTGCAAGTAGGCGATGGCATTGCCCGGATTTATGGCTTGGATAAAGCTATGTCTGGGGAATTGCTAGAATTTGCCGACGGCACCGTGGGCATTGCACTGAACTTGGAAGAAGATAACGTCGGCGCAGTGCTGATGGGCCAAGGTTTGGGAATTCAAGAAGGTTCGGCAGTTACTGCTACTGGCAGAATTGCTGAAGTCCCCGTGGGTGAAGCAATGTTGGGACGGGTAGTTGATGCTTTGGCCCGTCCGATTGACGGCAAAGGAGAAATTAAAACTACTGAATCTCGCTTGATTGAATCTCCGGCACCGGGGATTGTTTCTCGACGTTCTGTTTACGAACCGATGCAAACAGGAATTACCGCTATTGATGCGATGATTCCGGTGGGAAGAGGACAGCGGGAACTGATTATCGGTGACAGACAAACCGGTAAAACTGCGATCGCGATCGACACGATTATTAACCAAAAATCGGAAAACGTGATCTGCGTTTACGTAGCGATCGGTCAAAAAGCTTCTACAGTAGCTAACATCGTCAACGTCCTGCAAGAAAAGGGCGCGATGGACTACACGATCGTAGTAGCAGCCAACGCTAGTGACCCCGCAACCCTGCAATACTTAGCTCCCTACACAGGTGCTAGCTTAGCCGAGTATTTCATGTACAAAGGCAAGCACACTTTGGTCATTTACGATGACCTTTCCAAACAAGCACAAGCTTACCGCCAAATGTCTCTGTTGCTGCGCCGTCCTCCCGGTCGCGAAGCTTATCCCGGAGACGTGTTTTACCTGCACTCTCGCTTGCTAGAACGCGCTGCTAAATTGAGCGACGATTTGGGCGAAGGCAGCATGACTGCTTTGCCAATTATCGAAACCCAAGCTGGTGACGTTTCTGCTTACATTCCGACGAACGTAATTTCGATTACCGACGGTCAAATCTTCCTTTCTTCTGACTTGTTTAACGCTGGTTTGCGTCCTGCAGTAAACCCCGGTATTTCGGTATCGCGGGTAGGTTCGGCGGCTCAAACTAAGGCGATGAAAAAAGTAGCCGGTAAGGTGAAATTGGAATTGGCGCAGTTTGAAGAACTGGCAGCATTTTCTCAGTTTGCTTCTGACTTGGATAAAGCTACTCAGAATCAATTGTCGCGCGGTCAGCGCTTGCGGGAACTGTTGAAACAGCCCCAAAGCTCGCCTTTGCCGATGAACGAACAAGTGGCTGTAATCTATGCCGGTATTAACGGCTATATGGATGACATTCCGGTGGAAAAAGTCAGCAAGTTTACTGTTGGTTTGCGCGACTATTTGCGGACTAGCAAGCCGAAGTACGGCGAAATTGTTCAAGGCGGAAAAGCTTTGACTGATGAAGCTGAGAAGCTGCTGAAAGAAGGCATCACTGAATACAAGCAAAGTTTTCTAGTTTCTGCGTAGACAAGTAGGAATTTTGAACCGCAGATGAACGCGGATTAACGCAGATAATCTGAAGTTAATCTGCGTTACTCTGCGTTAATCTGCGGTTTTAATTAAGAAGATGCGGGCAAGGATGTAAGGAGAAAGTTATGGCAAATCTGAAAACTATTCGCGATCGCATTAAGTCGGTCAAGAACACTAAAAAGATTACAGAAGCAATGCGCTTGGTGGCCGCTGCAAAGGTGCGCCGCGCTCAAGAACAGGTGACTGCTACTCGGCCTTTTGCCGATCGACTGGCAGAGGTATTATACGGTTTGGCGGAACGCTTGCAGTTTGAAAACCTGGATTTGCCGCTGCTGAAAAAACGCGAAGTGCGATCGGTGGGACTGTTGGTAGTTTCGGGCGATCGGGGTTTGTGCGGCGGCTACAACAGCAACATCATCAGATACGCCGAAAATCGCGCTAAGGAAATCAAAGCTGAAGGCTTAGACTACAAATACGTGTTGGTAGGACGCAAAGCTACTCAGTATTTCCAGCGCCGCGAACAGCCGATTGATGCTACTTACGCTAACTTGGAACAAATTCCCACAGCACCGGAAGCGGCACAAATTGCTGATGAATTGCTTTCCTTGTTCCTGTCAGGAACTGTGGACAGAGTTGAGCTAATTTACACCAAGTTTGTGTCATTAATTAGTTCGCGTCCGGTAATTCAAACCTTGCTGCCCCTCGACCCCCAAGGTTTGGAAACTCCTGATGATGAAATCTTCCGCTTGACATCGCAAGGCGGACAGTTTCAAGTATCGCGCGAGAAGGTTGCTTCACCTACGAAGAGTTTGCCCAGAGACATGATTTTCGAGCAAGATCCGGCGCAAATTCTGGAGGCTCTTTTGCCTTTGTATTTGAACAACCAATTGCTGCGGGCTTTGCAAGAGTCTGCTGCTAGCGAGTTGGCTGCGCGGATGACGGCGATGAACAATGCTAGTGAGAATGCTAGCGATTTGATCGGTAGTTTGACGCTGACTTATAACAAGGCGCGGCAAGCGGCAATTACTCAGGAAATCCTGGAAGTTTGCGGCGGTGCTGAGGCTTTGAACGGTTAGGTTAGGGTTGACAATTTGTTGATTTTATGCTAGGCGTCTGAGGGAACTCAGGCGCTTTTTTTAAGATAATTCGGCGGTTGAAACTGCTTTTACACAAACGAAGTCCCTCTGTTTTTTGCTTCCGATACTGAGGAGCGAATTGTGGTGTGTTACTGTTCTTATCAACCTGTTACATCTGATTGGGAAGCCCTACAACGGGGTGAGTCTGTCAATCAGATGCTAGCAACTGTCGAGCAGTATTGAGTGGATAATTAGTTCGTAAAAGCGATCGACTATTCCTGCACAATCTCATACAAATCTTCGATCGACAAATCAAAAGTCCTCGCCAACTTGTGCAAGGCTGTCACGTCAACAGTTGCTAATCCGGGCGATCGGGCATAGGTTCTGAGCGTACTGTAAACTACTCCCGATCGCTCTGAAACTTCTTTTAGAGTCCAGCCTTTCTCGGCAGCAAATTCTCGAACCCGCAACTTAATTAATCCCATAACCTCTTGACAAGTGACTAATATAAGTCATAGAGTTATAATGTAAAAAGCGATCGCCCCCAGGTCTGGAAAACTAAAAAGCGATCGCCTATCCAAATTCAATCCCTTTACAAAAGTTTGCACTCTTTACAAAGGATTTGCTTAACATCATGTTAACAAAATTTTCGATAAAATCAACCCCCAGACACAGATTGAGCCGGTTTGTGACGAAAGAGGCGATCGCGCGGCTGCTGAAAATCAAGGTAGAACAAATATATCGCTTCGAGTGCTGGGCGCATATCCTGTACGTGCACGCCCAAGGGATGAGTCGGTTTGTGAGTTATGCCGACTTTCCGCCTGTTTTGGGAGTGGAATCGCCGTCTGGTTTAGATTTTGGTTATTGGAAGCGGCGGATGGCGAGTCAGAAAGAGAGACACGCGCCGGATTTTTGGGTGGATTTTTATGCGGCGAGATTTCAGAAAGCTGTTTGTGTTTCTGAATTGTTGGAGTGGGGGGAAATGGTGGGGGTGATTAAGTTTATGTTGCGATCAATAGCCGTGGAGTCGCTGCGAAAGGTTTATGCACAAGAGAAATATCTGCTAGAACATTTCTAAATACTAAATGATTAACGATCAGGATTTTCTGCATGGTGCAGCGTTCTTAAGATTAATTAACTCTGGCTCTAGGATTACTATCACCCATGCCTTTGAAATACATCAGTCAATATACTTAGTTGAAAGTGATAGCCGTAAGTCAGCTATTCTCTTCAAAATTTCTAAGAAAGCTACTTCTGCATGGTCTTTCACATTGAGTGCTCAGGAAAAATCTGCTCTAGCTACTGTGTATGACAAGTATCCTGACTTTTCGGCATTTATCGCGCTAGTTTGTCACAAAGACGGTATCTGCTGTATAGCTGAAGAGCGATTGTGGAGTATAGTTGATAAAAATGCAGATATTAGTGTTCAACACATATCCGTGTCTAGGCGACCTCACGGAAGTTACCATGTAAGTGGCCCAGGCAGGCAGCAGATGAATCAGACTATACCTCAGAATGATTGGCCTCGCGTAGTTTTGTAAAATAAAAAAACCGCCATGAGTAAGATTCCTATTAAAAATGATGGCTATTGTATCAACAACTTTCTTGACAGGGTGAAGAGCCAACTTGGAGACACAGCAACAGAGCAGTTAAAGCAAGTTGGTGTTGAAATTGTACAAAATTGCGTTGATGTTTACTCAACAAAATTTGACCCTGGTGATGTTGGTGCTACAGGAACAGGTATTGTTAGCAATCCTCATAAAGGCAAAATACCTGATGGTACGACTGGACTAATCTATGGGAAAGTCCAAAGCGGCAAAACTAATACTACCATTGCTACGCTGGCACTTGCTGAAGCTAATAAATTCCGTTGCTTCATTGTATTAACATCTGATAATACATGGCTAGGTAAACAAACAGCAGAGCGTTTCACGAATCAGATCAAAGGTGGCCCTGTTGTTCGTAATTGGGAACAATGGAAAAATGATCCCGTAGAATTCGGTAATCAACTGCACCACTATATTAATGATACTGGTGTTGTCTTAGTATCCACAAAAAATGTGCGTCATCTTGAGAACTTGCTTAAGGTTCTAAAGTCTGCTAAAGCCAGTAGCGTACCCACTCTGATCTTTGATGATGAGGCTGACCATGCTAGTCTAAATACCAACGAAGCCAAGAAAGCTAAGAAGGAAAAAAATACAGTTCCTGATAGTAAGATATTTGAATTAATAGCCAAAATTAGGCAACAAGTTGCTAATCACATATATTTACAAATTACAGCTCCCCCTCAAAGCTTGTTGCTGCAAAATCTGGATCACCCCTGTAAACCAGCCTTTTGCGTACTCTCTAAACCAGGCAATACTTATATAGGAGGAGACATTTTTTTTGAACAAAATAGCCAACATTGCTGTACGGTGGAAGCCGAAGAACTGGATAAGTTAAAAAAACAGAGAGGAAAAATCAACCCTGGAGATAATTGGGATATGCCGCCAGGGCTGAAATTAGCTTTGTGCTGTTTTTTTGTTGGTTCGATATACAAAATGAAATCAGCACCAAATAAAGATGCTAAGTATTCTTTTCTAGCTCATATTGACCACAAGCGCATTACTCATAGCACGTTGGAAAATGTTATTGGCAGCTTTGTTGTAGAGCTTGACAAGGCTCTGCGATCTAAATCATCTGTCACAAAGCGAGAGGATGCGCTCAAATGGCTAAGTCAAGCTCATGCAGAGTTAAGCAAAACAGCTTCTAACTTACCACCTCTCAATGACCTTGTTGTGGAGCTAGAGTATGAGTTACGAAATACTATACCAAAAGTTATTGATGCCACCAATCCAGATAAGGAACCGAAATACAGCCCAGGTATAAACATTCTAATTGGAGGAAACCGCTTGGGGCGTGGTGTAACTATTGAAGGATTGATGATTACTTATTACGGGCGTGATGCCAAGCAAAAGACAATGGACACAGTTCATCAGCACGCACGAATGTTTGGTTATCGCAAGGAATTGTTAGATGTTACTCGCCTCTTTTTACCCAAAAACATTTTAGACGATTTCCGCGCTATCCATGAGTCAGATGAGGGTATGCGTCAAGTAATTGATGAGAACACTGGCAAAATTAAGCTTACGCCAGTGTGGGTTGGTCGAAAACTTAGACCCACCCGTGCAAATGTCCTTAATCCAGCAGCCATTGGTGTTTTTACCCCAGGATCTTCTATTTACCCCCGCGATCCATTGTGGAAAGCTTCTGAAGTTAAAAAGCACACAGAAGAACTTGATAAACTTCTGTCTAAATTTAAGGGAGATGATGATGAAGACCATGAAGTAGACATCGACTATTTAATCCAGATTATTTCAGAAATGCCAAGCCGTTTCTGTTCGGGGTATCCCTGGGAAGATGAGCGAGTCAAACAGGCACTTCAAGCAATGAAAGCAGAAGGTATCCATAAGGGTATTCTCAACGTTCGTCGAGGTAAAAAGGGTGATGGGCTGGACTTGAAAAACCAAACTCGACCTTGGGTTTCTGGTTTTGCACAAAGTCAGTGGCTAAGTAAGCCCAGACAAAAATACACTGATGTCCCTGTACTCGTTGTTATGTATGAAAAAGGTGAAAAACCACAAAAGAATTGGGATAATCAACCTCTCTATTTGCCAACACTAATTCTGCCTAAGAACAAATTCGTCTTTATGTTCAATTACTCAGAGGAATCAGAAGAAGTAGAAGAGCAGCAAGAAGATGATCTAGAATGGGATGATTCAGAGGAAATAGACGAAAATTAATTGATATCACAAGCATCATATAATTCACCATAAGCCGTCAGAGAAGGAGGATGATAATTTTTGGTAGAGCTAGAAAAAAGCTTATGAAAAACCTTCGGGCGCTAGGTAGAGGGTCAATTTTTATTTGCAGAAGATGGAAAGGAGAAACTACAGTAAAGTGCGGGTACTCATCACGCAATAACTTCTCATGGTATCAACCATAATAGTAACAAGTGAATTTTGTAAAAACGAGGAAATAACTATGGTCACTGCTACCATAATATCAAACAATTTAGCTCTAGAAGAGTTCACGGTCGCTCCGCCCGATCGCATGGAATTGGTAGACGGCCAACTTGTGGAGAAAAATGGCATGACACTAAAGACGGGTAAAATTCAGTCAAGGCTAAGTCGTTACTGGGGAGATTACAAAGATTCCAGCGGACAAGGGGGAGAAGCTTATGTCGAGGTTCCTTGCCGCACCAACCAACAAATTCGCCGGCCCGATGTCGCTTATCTCACACCAGAATTAGTTGCACAATTTGGCAATCTTGCCACTTTACCCCAAAGTTTCCCTTTAATTGCCGAAATAGTTTCACCAACCGATATCGCTGAAGATGTCTTTCTCAAAGCACAGGAATATTTAGAATCTAGCTGTCAGGAAGTCTGGTTAGTTTTTCCCGAAAGTCGTTTAATATTCGTGATGACTCAAAATCAAATATTGACATTTAGATCCGGCGATACCGCCAGCACTCAACAAATCCTCATAGGTTTTAGCATCGATGTCGATCGATTGCTAGCTTAAACTAAATTCTACAACCTTTCATGTAGCAGCACGCAACACAAAACTCTCCTCTACCCGTTGCACCAGTTCTGAAATCAAATTGCTACAATATGTTTAAGAATCCTCAGTCCGCCTTCGCGGACTTCGTTTGTAGAGCATCGGAATTCTATTCGGTGGTATTGAATTAATATCCCACCATTATCGGAGCAAACCGCCATGTCAGACGACTTTTCCTTAGACGAGCTTTTAAATAGAAGTTACTACGCCTTCAAAGACGCAGAAAACCAAGTGGGACAGTGCAATGTTTTAGTCATCGGCAAAACCGGCGTCGGCAAAAGTACCCTGATAAATTCCGTTTTTCGCCAACGCTTAGCAGAAACCGGAGTCGGCCGCCCCATCACTCAAGGCATTCGCCAATATACCAAACCGAATTGCCCAATTACCGTCTACGATACTCCCGGACTCGAACTCAACGCCGAACAAATTAAAGTTATTCAATTAAACGTTGCTAAACTGATTGAAGACCAAAGACTCCTGCACCCAAAAGAACACATTCACGTCATCTGGTACTGCATCAATCACAGCGCCAATAGAATAGAATCTGTCGAGGAAAACTGGCTAAAAGAAATGGAAGTCAAAGACGTACCAGTTCTTTTAGTGCTGACTCAGACCACATCTAAAAAGCCGGGCGAGTTTTTCAAGCAACTGGAACACATGAATTTGCCGGTCAGTCAAATTATCCCCGTCATGGCTGAACCGGAAGAAATTGATGAGGAGTATACAGTAAAATCTCACGGTTTAGATAAGTTGGTAGATGCAACTTTTCAACTGCTGCCGGAAGTAGCTAAAAAAGCTTTTGTTAAAGAACAAATTGCTAATATTGCGCTCAAATCCGATATGGCATTTAAGTATCTAAGTGCTTATGTTGCAGGTTCTGCCATTGTCGGTGCGACTCCTGTACCGTTTGCTGATGCGCCGATTTTGATGACCATGCAAACGGCAATGATTGCTAATATTACTGTTATTTTTGGAATGCCCTTTGATAAGGGGTTTATTTCGGCGATGCTGTCTGCTATTAGCGGCGCTGGCGGGGTGACTGCTGTCGGCAGAAGTATTGTTACTAATTTGATTAAAATGATTCCTGGTGCGGGTACAGTTGTCGGCGGTGCTATCTCCGGTGCAACCGCAGCAACTCTCACGCTTGCCCTCGGTTTGGCTTACATTGAAGTGCTTAAAGCTTATATGAAAGCTCAAATTAATGGGGAACAACTTTCTTTGCAACAGTTAACCAAGATGTTTGTGGAAATGTACAAGGAGTATGCTAGTTCGGGGCGTAAAACTTTGAAGGATGAGCAACAGAATCAACCTAAGCCTCCCAATCAAATTAATATTGAGTAAATTGGGCATGGGGCATAGGGCATGGGGCATAGGGCATAGGGCATAGGTTATTTGTTAGTTCCAATTCCCAATTCCCAATTACCCATTACCAATTGATTGCTACAATATGAGTGAATTTTGCAAAAGGGAGTAAATGGCTATGGTAATGGCAGCCGTTTTATCAGACAATGTTTCTCTAGAAGATTTTATAGCTAATCCCCCCGACGATATGGAATGGGTGGACGGGCAAATTGCGGAGAAAAATGGCATGACAGTAAAACACAGTCGCATCCAATCTAAACTAGATTATTCTTGGAGAAGTTATAAGATATCTAGCGGACAAGGTGGCGAAGTCTATACGGAGGTTCCTTGTCGTACTGACAGGCGAGTGCGCCGTCCTGATGTAGCCTATTTGACTCCTGAACTTGTTGATCAATTTGGCGATGTTCCTACTTTGCCTCAAAGTCCGCCGTTAATTGCAGAAATAGTTTCTCCTACTGATATTGCGGAAGAAATTTTTATGAAAGCACAAGAGTATTTAGATTCTGGTTGTCTGGAAGTTTGGATAATTTTTCCAGAAAGTCGCTGGATAATGATAATGACTCAAACTCAAAAGTTAACCTTTAACCAGGGTTCTACCATCAGCACTCAGTTAGTGCTGGCGGGTTTTAGTGTTGCGGTTGAGGAGTTGTTGGCTTGAAGGCAAAAAAATAATTAGGTATAAGTGCTTTGTGGCACAGTTCCGCCGTGAGGTTTGTAATAATTTGTGAAAAAGTCATTGACAAAATGCCACTCGCTCGCCCTAGCCAATGAATAAAAAAAATTATCAATAAAAAATGCCGTTGTAAAATTGCACAAAAGCACAAACAGCGGTAAAATACTGATTGCTTTGTTTCCAAATCTAGCGTAAATTCCAATTGGGGAATTAAAACCAATAATTGATATATGTCTAAGACTTACACTGTTGAATTGATCCACCAAGGCTCTACCTATACCGTAGAAGTACCCGAAGATAAACAAATTCTCCGCGCCGCCAACGCCGCAGGCATTGAGTTGCCGAGTTCATGCAATGCGGGGGTTTGTACTACTTGCGCTGCTAAAATTATTGAGGGTCAAGTCGATCAAGTTGATGGCATGGGCGTTAGTCCCGAACTTCAGGCAGAAGGTTATGTGTTGCTGTGCGTTGCTTATCCCCGATCGAACTTGAAGATAGAAACCGAAAAAGAAGACATTGTGTACGATCGCCAATTCGGTAAATCCTAGGACTAAGCTAAAATTGACCTAAGTACCGTTAGCGGTAAAACCACTATGGATCGCCCTATGACCACCCATTTCATTTCCGCAGAAGTTGACCTCCACGAGACGGCCGAGCAACTGCACTCGGCTATTGAAATTGAACTTCAAAAGTACGGCGAACCCCTGCGGTGGGCAGTCACAGACGTGGATGTCGATCGGCAAAAGGCTGTGGTAGAAGGCTACGTGCTCGTGGAAGCATCCCCCGCAACATCGTGAACCCCCCCCCTTTGACAGTGGTTTTGATAGTCCCCACAGGCGTTGGAGCCTCGATTGGTGGGTTTGCAGGAGATGCGCTGCCGGTGGCTAGGGCGATCGCCCAAATTTCAGACACCCTAATCACTCACCCCAACGTCCTCAACGGCGCTCAACTTTATTGGCCGATACCTAACGCTCTCTACGTTGAAGGTTACGCCCTTGACAAATTTGCTGCCGGATGCTGGGGTCTGCAACCGGTACATCAAAATCGCATCGGCTTAATCCTCGATGCCGGCATTGAACCAGACTTGCAGTTGCGCCACTTGCAAGCCGTTGATGCTGCTAGAGCTACATTGGGTTTGAATATAACCGATTGTGTTTTAACCGATCGCCCTCTGCAAGTAGAATTGCGTATTTCTGAATCAGGGGCATCTTGGGGGACGATCGGCAATCCCGACAGTTTATTGCGCGCTGCGGAAAAATTGATCCAACAAGCAAGAGTAGAGGCGATCGCAGTTGTAGCCAGATTTCCCGACGATGAAGGCAGCCTCGCCCTCGAAAACTACCGCCGCGGCAAAGGAGTTGACCCCCTCGCCGGCGCGGAAGCTGTGATCAGCCACCTCATCGTCAGGACGTTTAAAATCCCCTGCGCCCACGCCCCGGCGCTGTCTGCGCTTCCCCTCGATCCGCACCTGTCCCCGCGATCGGCTGCTGAGGAAATCGGCTATACTTTCCTACCTTGCGTGCTTGCCGGCCTCAGCAAAGCTCCCCAATTGGTAGCGCCAGAAAGCCAGCAGCACAATCAATTATCAATTACCGCCGATCGAGTCGATGCGGTGGTGATACCCGCCACAGCCTGCGGCGGCAGTGCTATTCTGAGTTTGAGTGCGCGATCGTCCGTACAAATCATCGCTGTGGGGGACAACAAAACCCAGATGCAGGCGACTCCAGAAAAACTCGGAATCAAAGCTTTGCAGGTAAACTCATATTTAGAGGCGATCGGAGTTTTGGTCGCTTTGCGAGCCGGCATCAGTCCAGCTTCCTTGGGTGCAGACATCTCCTCCCTGCGTTGTTTGTCTGACTCAACAAAACAAATCTAAAATCTCAAACCTCCAATCTAAAAGTGATTAAGTGGCAGAAAAAATTCCCGAAAACCCTGAAATTGAACCCTTGACGCGCACCCAAGTTTTAGTAGCAATGGGCGTGACAGCAATTATGTTGCTGGCGGTAGCTAAATTGTGGTTGCTATTTGGATCGGTATCGCTTTTGCCAGTCAAATTGATAGGAATCGACTTGCTCAACGGATGTGCGATCGGACTGGCAATTACAGGCGGTAGTGCGATCGTTTATCACCTCTGGCCCGGTTATCGCCGCAGTGCAGACGTTTACTTGGAAGTAGTGCTCAAACCTTTGTTTTGGCCGGATTTGATTTGGCTGGGACTGCTGCCGGGACTTAGCGAAGAATTGCTATTTCGAGGCGTGATGCTGTCTGCTTTAGGATTGAATGTTATCGGTTTAGTTTTATCGAGTTTTTGTTTCGGCATTCTGCACTTGGGAGGCATGGATCAGTGGCCTTATGCTGTTTGGGCAACGGCTGTCGGATTGCTGTTGGGTTACAGCGTTTTAGCTACTGGGAATTTGTTAGTGCCAATTACGGCTCATATCTGTACGAATTTGATTTCTAGCTGTGTTTGGAAGTGGGAACACAATGCCGTGAAGCGGTAGATCGATCGCACTACAATATTGAGGTCGGGGCGGGTTCACCCGTATCTCTGCTTAATAACCAAAGTATTTTTAAACCCGCCCCCACCCAGCGACAAAATTTTATTAGGGTCACACTTACCGGACACGAGATTTGAAAACTTTGTTAAGGTAGTTTGTAGCTACTGGATCGGACAATCAATTGACCTTGACTGGGGTTGCGGCTGAAGATAAAAGCTCCTTCTTGAGTTTCGCCGCTTGACAAAAAATCAATTTGCTGCTCGCCGGATTCCAAGACTTCGCCGTTGACTCGCAATTCGGCAATAATTTGCACTGCTTCTGCCGTTTCGCCGCCAGCGTTAGTTACTGTAAACGGCACGTAAAATTGCCCTTGAGTTTCGCGAATAGGCGTGTTGCGACTGACAGAAATAATCGGAGGTTCGTGTTTTTTAGTCAGCCAGTTATAAAGTACGAGTCCGGTGAGGGTAAAAAGGATGAAGCAGGCGATCGCAAATGTCACCCATTCAGCAGCAGTTCTTTTTTGTTGCTGTTCGTTATTACTTTCACTCATACCGTCAACCTCCCCGCCGCGCCGCCAATACTCGCCGGCAATCCCAATACTAACGTATAGCTCAACCAAATCGACCACGGGTCGTCAAAACTGAGTTTCTGGAAGAAAAACATCATAAATGCAGAAGCCGCCAGGGACACTAAATAGGCCATGACAGTTTCGCTGAGGGGACGCTGAAAAATCCCTTGCTGCTGCTGCCGTTTTGCTTGATAAGTAAAGCCTGCTACAAATACAATACCGTAGGAAATTAGCAGCGAGGCGGCGATAATTGCTAATTGCCAGGGTGGCGAAATACCTGCCGCTAGCATGGGAATTTCGTCTGTTGGGGCGATGTTGAAAGCAATGATCATCGCGCCGATTAAAGTAGCGCCGATATCTGCTACAGTTGGATTAATGGTAGGTTCGTTGTCGCTGTCTGAACTTTGATAGCGATCGCCACTTAAGAAACCGTTTGCCAGGGCTACTCCCAACGCAAACGGCAGGCCTTCAAAGATGATTTTCCCTAGAGTTTCTTGCAGTGGAGTCTCCGGCGTAATTTCCCTGAGCAAAAACAGGATCAAAGCCGCGCAGACAATGCCGATGGCGATCGCTTCTACGGTATCGATTGCAGCATCTAGCCAGCGGATGTCCTTAGTTTTGCGAAAACCTTCAGTGCGAGTCAGCAAGAAAACCACGATAAAAGTAGTTGCGATCGCGATCGACATTTCCGCTGGTGTAGTATACGAACCGATCCACCAAACCTCCATCGTATAAAGCAGGGGAGTACCGAACAAAAAGCCGCCCGATGCACCTCGAATGATGTCGTTTAGTTCACTTGACCACTGATTTTTACGTCTTTTTGATTTCTTCATTTTTTAGTGAAAACGTACCTCAAAAAAGGCAATCTATAATTTAACATATTTCAAGTGTTATCGTAGATAGCATTTGCACTCAACTTTGTGCATAAGCTATTAAAAATTACTATCTATAAATTCCCGCCTGAGTACAAATTGCTCTCAGTGTACCTGATTTTATTTGATCGTGGTTAGGCATTACTAACGGAGTCTCCGTTCCATCCTGATTCTATCGCACCATGACAATATGTTCGCGTTCTCTAATAATCCGAAAACCCAACAACTGAAATGTTTTGATGACTCGTCTTTTAGAAGCATCGACAGGAAACTTGACATTAAATAGCCACCTCTGCTTCTACTAAAAAAGTCTCGATCGCAGGTGATTCGTTTTCCATTGTTTCTTTGCCAAATACTTCGATGTAGCAACGAATAGCTGACGTGACATCAGGTAAGGCTTCCTCATAGGTGTCACCTTCACCAACGACGGTACTTTTGATTCCGAGGGGATAGGCTACATAACCATCAGGATGTTTTTCAAGGATGATTCTAAATTGTTTCATCTTCGCCTCTTTATTTTTCAACTAACTTAATTCACTACAGCCGCGCATAAGCATCAAAATAAAGGCATGAGTGTCCAACAGCCTCATTCCATCTACTCCTTAAACTCTTCTAGCGGTTCGTCAAAATCATCGGACATCCAAACCATTCCTTTAGCACTTCCTGCTTGTCGATTGGGTTTAGCTTGTTTGGGAATTACTACCAATTTTACAACAGGCTGGTTATCTTGAGTAATCGCAATTTCTTCCCTTCTCATTGCCGCTTCGATTAATTCCAAAAGCTTTTATTTGGCTTCAACCATGTCTACTTGATACATAATTCGTGGCTACTTACTATCAATTTCAAACATCACTATTTTAACTCAATTCAACAAATCATCTTCCTCCAAATCAACAGACTGTAACTCCATCTCACCAGACTGCAACTGAGCCGGAGTAGCCGGAATCGCCGCAATAATTGCATCGATTACTTTCGCCACCGGAATAATCTCCATCCCCAACTCAGGCACCGGTTGATTCTTAGGAATAATCGCCCTTTTAAAACCCAATTTCGCCGCCTCCCTCAGCCGCAACTCTAATTGGGAAACCGGCCGCACCTGTCCCCCCAAACCAACTTCCCCAAGCAAGACAGTGCGTGCATCAACCACCCGATCGCGAAAACTGGCCACAACGGCGATCGCAACTGCCAAATCGGCCGCCGGTTCATCCACCTTCAACCCGCCCACCGTCGCCAAAATCACATCTAATTTAGATAAAGGAATCCCCACCCTTTTCTCCAAAACAGCTAAAATTTGCTGCAATCTAGCATTGTCCACACCAGTAGTAGTGCGGCGCGGCGAACCAAAACTTGCAGGGCTGACTAACGCCTGAATTTCCACTAAAATCGGTCGAGTTCCTTCGCAAGTAACAGTCGTCGAAGTACCGGGAGAAAATTCATCTCTATTCCCTAAAAACAACTCCGACGGATTATCTACTTCTCGCAAACCGTTGGCTACCATTTCAAAAACACCGATTTCGTGAGTCGCGCCAAAACGGTTTTTCATCGATCGCAAAAGTCGATGAGAAGCAAAGCGATCGCCCTCAAAATACAGTACAGTATCTACCAAATGTTCCAAAACCCTCGGCCCCGCCAAAGCTCCATCTTTCGTAACGTGACCGACAATAAATAAAGTAATATTTTCCCTTTTCGCAACCTGCATCAAAGCAGACGTACATTCCCGCACCTGAGCCACCGAACCCGGAGCCGATGTTAAACTAGCAAAATAAATAGTTTGGATGCTGTCAATCACCGCCACATTCGGTTTCAGCGCTTCCAACTCCCGCAAAACAACTTCTAAATCCGTCTCGGGAAGCAAATAGAAATTCTCCGCTGAATTGTCCTCCGAATCCTTTTTAGCTTCCCCGTTGCTGCCAGATTTATGCCCGCCGTTGCTTGACAACTCAACCGGATTAGCCACGCCCAAACGCTGCGATCGCAACTTCACCTGCTGGCCCGACTCCTCCGCACTCACATACAGTATTCTATCCTTGCGGGCCAACATATTCGCCACCTGCAACAGCAGCGTCGATTTCCCGATTCCCGGTTCCCCGCCAATCAACACCAGCGATCCGGGAACAATCCCGCCTCCCAAAACTCGATCGAGTTCCCCGTAACCAGAAGGCCAGCGAGACTGAGTTTGGTCGGAAATCTGCGATAATCTGAAAGATACCCTTGGTTGACCCTTCGACTTATCAGGGGGCGAACCGCCCACTGTCTTAGTTGTCACCCCTGTTAAACCAGCCCGCGACACAGCAGCAGTAGGTTGTTCTAACTGCTCGTCAAAAGAATCCCACTTCTGACAGCTAGGACACCTGCCAAAATATTGTGGTGAATCATACCCGCATTCCCGACAAATATATTGTATTCGAGGCTTAGGCATTGTTTTATGATAAATAGTCACCCTAAAAATTTAGAAAAGTCTGATTTAAAGCAATTATCAAGCTTTCAGACCGATCGCCGCCCATGATTCAATTTGTGTCCTCTATGATAGGGTACAAAAAATTAACATTATCTGAAATGTAACTTAAGGAGTGCTCGGTAACTTGGAAAACCATAAAGAAAAAATTCTGGTAGTCGATGACGAAGCCAGTATCCGCCGCATTCTGGAGACTCGCCTTTCCATGATTGGCTACGATGTCGTCACCGCTGCTGACGGCGAAGAAGCTCTCGAAACATTTCGCAACACCGAACCCGACTTAGTGGTTTTGGACGTGATGATGCCGAAGCTAGACGGTTACGGCGTCTGTCAGGAGTTGCGTAAAGAGTCAGACGTACCCATCATCATGCTAACTGCTTTGGGAGACGTAGCCGATCGCATCACCGGTTTAGAATTGGGCGCCGACGATTACGTCGTCAAACCTTTCTCTCCCAAAGAACTCGAAGCCCGCATCCGTTCGGTACTGCGGAGGGTTGACAAAAACGGAGCATCGGGCATTCCCAGCTCCGGAGTCATCCACGTCACCAATATTAGGATTGACACCAACAAGCGCCAAGTTTACAAAGGCGACGAACGAATTCGGCTCACGGGCATGGAATTCAGCCTGTTAGAACTGCTTGTCAGCCGTTCGGGAGAGCCTTTTTCGCGATCGGAAATTTTGCAGGAAGTGTGGGGATACACGCCAGAACGCCACGTAGACACCCGCGTAGTGGACGTTCACATCTCGCGGCTTAGGGCAAAGTTGGAAGACGACCCCAGCAATCCCGAATTAATTCTTACCGCCCGCGGCACCGGCTATCTCTTCCAGCGAATTGTCGAAATTGGAGAAGTAGGATAAAGTCACTTGGCAGTTGGCAGTTGACGGTTGACGGTTGACGGTTGACAACCAACAGTCAACAGTGAACAGTCAACAGTGAACAGTCAACAGTGAACAGCCAACAGTGAACAGCCAACTGACAAATGACTAAATCTGATCCCAATAAAGTTTTGCGGCAATTGCCCTTAGTTGCAGGAGGGTTAGCAGGTACGCTGCTAATGGTCAACCGCTTGCTGACAGAGCAAATCACAGATTCTCAAGCTCGATCGGACGCTTTGGGAGTAATTATTAGCGCTTTGCTGATTTTAACAGGTTTGCTGTGGCAGCAGGTGCAAGCGCGATCGCCCGATTCCGTAAAACTTATCGGCGAAGAAGGTTTTGAATTTGCACCGGATTTGCCGGAGGCTGTGAAAATAGAATTAGCCTGGGCGTCGCGTTTGCTGTTGACAAATACCGCCACAAGGTCGATCGTAATTGTGTATCAGGGAAAAGTTTTATTGCGGCGCGGTATTTTAGGCATCAATCCCGAAGTCAAACCAGGGTCGATTTTGCAGCGAGTGCTCGACAAAAACAAACCAGTTTATTTAGTAAATCTCAATATTTATCCCGGGCGAATTGAATTTGACTATTTGCCAGAAAATACTCAAGGAGTTATCTGTCAACCTATCGGCAGCCAAGGCGTTTTAATCTTAGGTGCTAACGCGCCCCGCAGCTACACCAAACAAGATGAAAACTGGATTGAAGGGATTGCCGACAAACTAGAAAATACCATCAATCGATTTTAGATTTTAGATTTTAGATTTTAGATTGTGGATTTTAGATTGTGGATTGCACAATGCCAGCTCTGTCAAGGTGCGATCGTCTTCGAGGGCTGCGCTAACGACGGATTTGCCTCATTCTAGGTGTTGGCTATCGGCAATAAACAAGATTTATCGGAAAATTGGGTTTAAAACCCCGTGCTTCTAGCACGGCTTTGTGTCAAAATAGGATTGGTCACAGACCCGCCCAGATTTGAGATACTCCAAAATAAACAGCTTGGTTGAAAGTCCTGTCAGAGTTGCGATCAGAAACAGGGGAAGCAAAAAGGGCAATGGAAGTCCAACCCTAAAAGCAAACAAGTATTTTACTTGCGTACAAAACAGAAAAGTCGCCGTAGGGCATTGGGAGACTTAAAACGGACATGGAGAGAAGGTAAGACTGGCTTGCTAGCACATCTGAGCGAAGTGTCAAGAATCACCGTTGCTTTAGCGGGCGTGAGTATGTCAATACCGATATCTTTTGAAAAGAAGAAGAGCGAGCGAGCCCCCCAACAAAATTTGCAGGGTTTGAGGGTATTCTTCGCCACTCCTGAGCCGGCTGTGTGCACAGGGCGGCTCTTAGTCCTCAACAACGCTCTCCGGGTGCGCCGCAGCGCACCTTACTAGCTCAAAACTCTCAACTCAAAACTCAAAACTACTACCGAGCCCAGTCAGTACCGCGCCACAGCGTAAAAAACAAAACACTAGAAATCAGCGCGCCCAGCAGCCACTTAATAGCATTTTTAAATAACCCCAAGCGCTGACTTGACTTAACCGCAGCGCTTTGCGTCTGCAACCGGTCCTTAGCCGGAGTAATTCTCGAAAGAATTTGCTCTTTCAATTGCTGTGGGTTTTGCGTATCCGCTGGTACCCCCAAACGGGTAAGTTCCCCGGCCAAATTCCTTAAATCTTCAGGACTACCCTTATTCAGCCGTTCTTCCACCTGCTGCAACTGAGCTAATTGTTGGTTGGCTTGAGTAGTAATTTGCTGGTTGTTTTGGTTGTTGACGTAGATAGTGCCAAAAATTCCCAAAGGTAGCATCAACAGAAAAACCAGACCTAGCAGCAGACACACCCAAGACAAAACCTTCAAAAAAACGTCTTCCAAGCCTCTGCGATCGTACCCTTCTCCAAAAAATATCAGCGCCATTGCCAGTAAAGGAACTGGCACCCGTTCCACTACAGCCCCAATCGTTTGCAATTCCCAGAGGCGATTGCCAAAATTTGCTGGTATAAGAACTGCAATCGCATCTAATACAGACAGAATTAATAGACCGTAGCCAATCCAACGCAGTCTGTAGATAGAAAAACCTTGTTCGCCTTGTAAGTCATTCATAAAATAATCAGAGTTGTTGTTAAGAAAAATCTCTCTTGACCCCGCCCAAAGAACGGATACAAGTCACCGACAACAGTCGTGGAGAGTCAAAAATTTTTGACTCTTGTTCCAGCTTCCCGATTCACCTGTGGAGTAAATCTAAAAGCTAAAAGCTAAAAGCTAAAATCGACTGACTCGACTCAAGGCTCGGGGAATCGCGGCTGCCACCACCCATACCAAGAAACCCAAGCATTCTCTAGAATTTTTTTGGCATCTTCTGGAGTTGTTTTATCCAAAGGCACAGACATCTGAGTCCACAAACAGCGCCGGTCTTGAATATTTCCCCTACCCAACAACCAAAACAGAATACGGTTTGGCTGCCAATCGCGAGTATTTCGATTATATCTAAACTGTTGGGAAGTTACTGTAGCACTGCCATTAGGATTGATACACGAACTCAAATAAAGTCGATTTTGCTGTTGCAAAATTCCGTGAAACCCCGCGGCTTGAGTGTTTGCCAATGCTAGTTTACCAGGAGACGACTTGAGAATAGTATGTCCCTTCATCAGGCCTTCCACATCTCCAATGGTGTTTACCGCATACCGCATCTCTATTTCTAGAGCCATGCTATTCTTTTGATATTCATATTTCCTGGCAGCTTTTAATCCTGAATTGTCCTTAATTTCCAGAAGCGCGCTCTTGTTTAGTTTCCAGTCGGCTAGAGGCACCGACTCGGGAAACTCAAACGGGGTTGCCACATTCTTGTTGGGAGATGGATAGAAAACCAATTTTCCGGCCACCAACAAAACCCCTCCCAAAGTAACAGCCAACAGGGAAAGCCTAAGTGGTTTCCAAGAGGTAAGAGCCATTAGCAATTCTGTCCTTCCTTATTTTGGGGTTGGTCTTTCAAAATTGCAAACCAGCAGAATAACCCGAAAATAAATACAGCAATCATAGAAAAGATTACCGAACCATTTCCTTCGTGCCAGTATTTAAATGCTTCGGGTTGAGATAGCGATACCAGCACGGCCATGAGACCAACTCGCGCTGAATTCACTACAAATGCAGTAATTACTGCCACGATGGGCAATATAATTTTCTGACCCGTAGTGGTAGGAAACATCAGTAAGAAAACCAGAGCTAGTCCTAACAATTGTAGCATCGAATTTACGCCAGAACAGCCGTGATAAACTTCCACGCTGCCCTTTTCCAGAATTAGCAAAACCCCTTTCCGCACAACTTCAAAGCCTAGATAGTGCAGGAGGAAAGCTGAAAATTTTGCTGTTAATAGGGCGACATCAACGAATACTCCGATCAATCCGGGAGGAATAGCTGTATAGCCAAGAATTAGAAGTTCCTGCCTATATTGTTTCAGTCCTTTTGTTCCAGAAGCCAGCAAGGCGAGACTGATTCCAGACAAAAAAGGCGTTGCTCTGATAAAAAAGTCGTATCCAGATATCGACGAACTTTTGAGCAATATTAAAGCAATTAAGGATGACCCAAAGAAGCTGGCGAAAATTCCGCTTTCAAAAGTTAAGGATTCGTGCCTTTCCCAAATGAGAAATGCTACAACTCCCCAAAACAGGAACATTGTACCGAACAGGTCAGTGTCGTTGGTTCTGGAAGTCAGAGTTAGGTGTAGGACAATCAAACCGGAGGCGATGCCTAACAGCCAGTATTTAGGTTCTTGGACGTGCTTGAGCCAGTTTATTTCGGTCATTGGTGCTTTTTGTTTTTCCTAAAAGCTTCTAAAATGCTTAATCTTGTAACTCTATTAAAATTATCAGCTACAAACACTTGAATTTATGCCTTTGGGGTGATTTTTAACTAAATCTTCACAAAGATTGACAATGGCGAATGTGTGTGATAGTTACCTCCACCTAATTAAATCTGAAGTTAGGCGCAAAGATTAAAGAAAACAGGTTTTTTAACTGTGATCGATCGCACTCCACGAAAGATTTTCTTCCCTCAAACCCGGTTTCTGCGCCTAGAGTTTAAATGTAAAGCTTGAAGGCAAGACAGAAACCTTTCTTGGACGCACTCTTGAGCTTGAAAACCAGTTTTTTACCGGGGCTGGTTTTTGGTAGCCCGTGCGTCCAAGAGTAGATTAATTAGAGTAAACTTTCCGGTAGTAAGTTTGATATTCCTCCGAAAGCAGGGGTTCCCACCACTCCCGATGGGCTAAGTACCATTCTACAGTCTGCCGCAAACCTTCTTCAACTGTTACTGAGGGAGTCCAACCTAACTCAGTTTTAATTTTGGTGGCATCAATAGCATAACGCCGATCGTGCCCGGCTCTGTCTTTGACAAATGTAATCAATTGTTCGCAAGGACGGGCGGGTAAATCAGAAGCTAATTCGTCCATTAGCTGGCACAGCATTTTTACTAGATCGAGATTTTTTACCTCGTTGTTGCCGCCAACATTGTAGGTTTCCCCAGGCTGACCACGGTGAATAACGGCATCTAAAGCGCGGCAGTGGTCGAGAACGTAGAGCCAATCTCGCACGTTTTGACCGTCGCCGTAAACTGGCAGCGGTTTGCCCAATAGCATATTGATGCACATTAATGGAATGAGCTTTTCTGGGAAGTGATAGGGGCCGTAATTGTTGGAACAGTTGGTGATAATTGTCGGGACGCCGTAGGTGTGGAAATAGGCGCGGGCGAGGTGGTCGCTGCCAGCTTTGGAGGCTGAGTAGGGACTGTTGGGCGAGTAGGCAGTTGTTTCTGTGAAGGCTGGGTCATCGGGGCCGAGACTGCCGTAAACTTCGTCGGTAGAAACGTGAAGGAAGCGCATTTGTGCTTTGAGAGATGCCTCATCAATTGCTTCAAAATGCTTGCGGAAGGCTTCTAAAAGTGTGAAGGTTCCGACAACGTTTGTTTGAACAAAGGCTGCTGGCCCGATAATTGACCTGTCAACGTGGGATTCTGCGGCAAAGTGGGCGACTGTGGTGATGTTTTCTTCTTTGAGCAAGGTATCGACTAGGGTACGATCGCAAATATCCCCCTGCACAAACCGAAAATTTTCGCCTCCTTCCAAAGTTGCCAGGGTTTGTCGGTTTCCGGCGTAGGTTAAAGCGTCCAGTACCACTACTCGATCGCCCGGATAGCTGCTGCACCAGTGATGCACAAAATTCGAGCCGATAAATCCAGCGCCGCCCGTCACCAACAATCGGCGAGGGGCTCGCTCAATGCCTTGATTCGCGTTGTCTGTCATAAAAATAAGAGTTATTCCAATAACTAAGCCTTTACAAAAGTAGCCTTAAAAGTAGTTTGTCACCAAGTGTTTGCGGCCATGTAACTAAATTTTCTACAGTCTCACCTCAGATTTTCTAATTTGGGCGCGATCGAAGTATTGGTTCACAAAACTTGAACTTCTACCGATCTGTTAGCCGAAACGCTTACAGAGCAAGCATTGCAAATTTTTAAGCTGGCAAATTTAAATTTGAATTGCGTGAGGCTATAGTTGATATTTGCGATCGATCCTCGATATGGGCGGCGCGCAGAGTTGATACATTTGTAAAGAGCTGTTACCATTAATTTTTTAATTATCCTTTACAATCTCCAGAGCACCATGAAGAAGTTTCAAGTGTTAGCTGGCATTGCTTCCGTCGTCGCGATCGCAAGCAGCATCGCCCTAGGTGACGCTGCATCTGCTTTCCCCTGTTCCTACAGCAAATCTGGGGCGGCTAAATCTGGTTCTGCGACAACGATCCTAGGTTCCGGCGGCTCGGAGCGGATGAATCCGTGGAAATCTTACAAAACAGCAGCTCTCGGTTTCCTCGGTATGGCTGGGCTTGGGGGCGCAGGTGCGGTCTACATGAGCTACCGCGCCGGCAAGCGCGCTTCTGCTGCTTGCGCTGCGATGACCGATAATTTTGAAGTTTTTGAAGAGTCGGCTCCGATCGCAGATGCAGGTGTTTCTGGACACATGGAAGTTCCTGCCTTGCTCGATTTGGCGCCGGCGGGTGCTGTAGCTGAGTCAGCAGACGCGGTTGCAGCCGTTCGCGAACACCCGGAAGCTCCGGGTGGTGAGCTGGATTTGCCAGTTTCGCCAGTTGCTGAGTTGAGTTCTGAAATTGCGATTGAACAAGTCCAAAGCGCGATCGTCAAATAGTTATCTCAAACCAAAGTATTCGCTTAGCGCACCTCCAATCTTCCAAGATTGGAGGTTTTTTGAGTGGAAATTCTCTACCCTACAATTTCTTGTCATTGCGATCGCGAAGCACTGCAAACAATAGACAGATGAATCGATAGCACACAATATTATATTCCGGCCAAGCAAACGAGCGCTGAATTAATATCAATTAAAAAAACTCTTGCTACAATCATCAATCTCATACTAATTAATTATTAAAAGTCGCCGCTCTTTGTCAGGACAAGGCTGTGGCGTTTCCCTACTGTATTTGATCCGAGTGAAAACTGCTATAAAATTAGATGACTCAAAGCGAAACAGTACCCGGCAGAGGCGATCGCTAAAAATACTCTTCAGATCAATCTGAGGGTAGACGGCAAGAGTTCAAATCCCCTGCTATGGTGGAAAATATAGCCCTACAGATTACAACTATAGGTTATTATGAATGCTTGGCGCGATCGATTCAATCAATTTACAGGTAAAACTAGATTGGCAGTTTGCCGCGTGTTCGTTCACCTAACAGGCGAAGAAGTTGCACCGCTGTTAGGAGTTCTCAACCGCACCGCTAGAAAAGCAATCGATGCCGATGGCGACATAGTAGTTTTAGGAGAAGGTCTTGTAGAAATTTGCAATCACCTGTTGCAGTACGACAACTACTGGCAGTCAGCCGCCAATGAGGGCGATGTTTTTTGGAATGAAGGGGAAGCCGGCGATTATGTGGATGAACTTTTCATTGATTCAGCCGATCGCTATCTCAGCGAGCCTCAATACAGCACATCTGTTTACGATCAAAAATCCCCCTTGTCTTTGCCGATAACTAGAAATATCGTAGTGATGCTGACAGTTGCGTATGAAGGGGAAGTTCCTGCCCTAGAAACTGACCTCGCTGACATCAGCACGCTGAAAGTCGGTTTAAAAGCCCTGATTAATTTACATTACCAAGAAAGGCTCCGAGCTGTGCAAGTTCACTTTTCTCCCGCACAGTTGGGAGACGAACTTACCAACGACCAAGTGTTGGTCAATTTCCCCGAACTTATTCCCATTTAAGGAAGGAAGAAGGAAGAGGGAGAAATTACCAATTACTATTTACCAAAATTACCACAGCACATTCCCTGTATATGTAGTACACAGAATTTTCTAGGGATTAAGGTGCGTCGCTCGCAAAAATCTGCAAGTTTTATCCAAAATAGTGCAGCGACGCACCCTACAGATTAACACCACACAATATAGCTGCTACTGTACTTGTTAAAGATGGAATAGGCTGTATTTACTCATTACCAATTACTATTTATGATGCTGCGAAAACTGACAATTTATTTAATGGCTTTAACTTTTTTGGGGACGGCAATCGGCTGCGGTTCACCTCGCACACAAACTTATACAAATCCTGCTGGCAATCCAAATATTAACACAGTGCGCCCGGCACCAAACAATAACTTGGCTCAAGGCCAATATCCCGTACAGCAAGCTACCTACGACGATGCTGATGGCGAATACAGTTTGATGTTGCTGAATACTCCCCCCGGCAGTCCCCCAGTTTACCGCACTAGGGATTTGCAAATGGCTCGCTTAACAGATGAAGAAATATCGGCAGGCAAGAAAAGTTATCTAAATGTGGATAACAATCAAGCGGTTTTGCATTTGACAGAAGATTTTAAAATTGAGTACGTTCACAACGTTACCGAAACTGTTCCGAATCCTCAAACAGGTCAGCCCCAAACCGTAGTAGTGAGACAGCAATCTGGCTTCTGGGCACCGTTTGCTGGGGCTATAGCCGGTCAGGCGATCGGCAGTTTGTTATTTAGACCGCGATATTATATGCCGCCAGTCTATCAGCCGGGGATTATGACAGGATATGGCGGGTATGGTAATACTTACGGCCAAGCTGTTCAGCAGTATGAAACTCGCTATCGAACTCCGCCTCCGGCTGTGAGAAACCGTCAAGTTTTAAGGACGACCGGCCGCTTGCGATCGCCCACCTATAACCAGCCAGTAAGACCCTCAGCACGCCCAAATGGCAATCGATCGACCGGTTCGGGTTACGGTGGCAGCACTTTGAGGCGATCGCCGCAGCAACGTCAAAATCAATACAAGCGGCAGCCGAGTTTTGGTAGTGGCAGGAATTCTCGTCAACCGAGTCGGAATCGCTCTTTCGGGAGTAGAAGGCGCTGAGTTGAAAATGGCAAAAATCAGCAACTGAGATCGGTAAAAGTTGATTTTATCAATCCTCCCGATGCCACGCAGGCGCAGGTATAGAGAGTGAAAACTTTGGAATAATTGATTTAGCCTTCTCTGTTTCCCCCAGACCCAAAAAATATGTGATTTAATTTCTACATTAGTATGTAGGTGACAATATGTCTTCTTCACAACCCCCGTCAGGGGAAAGAAACCCTCTAGGATTGGATGAATTGATTGCGATCTTGGTTGCCTTCGGCACGATGGGAGCCATCTTATTTTGGGTAACAGGTAAAAATCCAGATCGATTGAATGCCAGAAATTGGCAATTTCCAGCCGTTTTTTCTCAACCTGCTGTTACGCCCGCGAGTCCGGGAATATTAACACCCGAATCGCCAAGTTCCGATTTGCGATCGCCCGCTACAACTATCATTCCCTCAGAACCGGATGCCGCACCTGTGGGACCTTTAGGGCCGGTTTTACCGCAAAATCCTCCGGTGGGTGTAATCGTTGTTCCTCCCAAGCCAATTGCGCGATCGACTCCCGCTCCAGCAATTACCAAACCGAAAGCTGATAAACCCAAAGCCGATAAACCCAAAGTTGGGCCCGTTAGATTCTCCGATGTTCCGGAGAAATATTGGGCGCGTCCGTTCATTGTAGCTTTAGTCGATCGGAAAATTTTTGCTGAGTCCACCGACAGCAAATTTCGTCCCGACGAACCGATGACGCGAGCCGAACTAGCGCGCTTAATTCAGCGAATGTCCGACGACAAACAACCGATCCGAAAACCAATTGATTTTAAAGACGTAAAAGACCAGAGTCCTGCCGGTCCTGCGATCGACCACACCGTCCAAACTGGATATCTTAAAGGGTACCCAAACAATGAGTTCCGTCCCGACAAACAGATTCCGCGTGTCGAAGTCATCGCAGCTTTAGCGAGCGGTTTGAGCCTGAAACCATCCACAAAAGCAACCAAAACTTTACAAGTTTATACAGACAGGGCAAAAGTGCCGAAATGGGCAGTTAACAAAGTAGCATCAGCGACAGAAGCTGGCATTGTTGTCAACCACCCGAAGCGCGCACTTTTGCAGCCTAATAAAACAGCAACTCGAGCTGAAGTAGCAGCCATGGTTTACCAAGCTATGGCCAAAAAAGGCCAAGTACCTGCTAAGTCTTCTGAGTATGTTGTGAAGCCTTTAAAGTTGCCCAAATAATATTTTAGGGGCGTTGCTCCTAGCCCGCCCCACAATAACATTTAATCCTTATTGTTTGTAGTCAGGACTGAAGCCTTCACTACGAAGCAGCTAAATTAATCTTGAAACACCATAATACTGCCCGAATAGCAAGCTACCCAAACCTGATTAGTTTCCGGATCGTAAGTAATCCCAATCGGACTTGAATTAACCTTCACTGTTTGCAGCACTTTCATATCGCTCGTCCTAACTTTGCTAACAGTATTCGAGAAATAGTTGACCACATAAAGCAGTTTTCCCTGATCGGAAATTGTCATGCTGCGAGGTGCTTTTCCTGTAGAAACTTTGTCTACCACTTTACCCGTTTTTAGGTCAATTTTTGCCACATTTCCTTCACCATTTAAAGTGGCATAAAGATACTTTCCATTGGGATCGATCGTCAAATGACGCGGCGCATTGCCAATATTCTTCAGCCATTCTACCGAAAAGTCGATGAGATTCACTTTCGCAATATCGGAAGAACCCATGATGGCAACATAGGCATTTTTTGAGTCGGGAGTAACAACAATACCCCGAGGATATGCACCCAGTTTAACTCGCTCTATTTCGAGATTTTTATTGATATCAACTACGCTCAAATCCCAACTGCACCAATTGCTAGCCAGCGCGAAGCGATTGTCAGGTGAAACAGCATTGAATTTCGGAACTGCACCTACAGGAATTACCTTTTCTATTTTCAAAGTTTGGGTATTGATGCGGTACAGAAAACTTTGGTCGTGTTTTGCCGCTGGAGAACACCTGTCGGTTCCCGGATTTCTAAACCCGGAACCGTACATTTTGTAGTTGGAGACGTAGGCATATTTGCCATCGGTTGAAAAAGCCGCTTCTACGGGAGAGCCTTTATAATTGCCTTGGAATTTAGAAAAGCCGAACTTCGACAAGTTTACTGTATCGGGAATAGTCTTGACTAATTTAAAGTTCCTGTCGTAAACTGTGATTGTGTGGCGGTACATCATGTTTTGAGCAAAAAACAAACCCGCTCCCGAATAAACTATTGATTTGGGCGATATGTTACCGTAAATGGTTTTTTTCAAGGTCATTTTTCCTTGAGTATTATCGGGAGGATTTACGAGGGTTGGGGGTGGTAATTCACTTTCTTTATCCTCGGAATTTTCCGTTTTAAATGGTGGCAAAGACGGTTCTTGAAATAGAGGTTCTTGGGTCTGAGTATTAGTTTGATCTTCGTCGAGTTCGTTTGTGTTATCTGTGGCGGTAGGAGAGGGGGAAGATCGATCGACATTTGGCGAGATTTTTTCCGCAGCTTCCATGCTGGTATCTTCCGGCTTACCTTTCAGTGCTGACAAGGTTTTAGGGCCAACAATTCCGTCAACTTTCAGGTTGTTCTCTGCTTGAAACTTTTTCACAGCAGCCTGGGTGAGAGAACCGTAAAATCCTGTAGCCTTACCGCTAAAATAGCCTGCGTTTTGTAGAGTTTTCTGAAGTTGGGCTACTTCCGGGCCTGAATCACCTTTTTTGATGGCGAGTGCGGGATTGACTAAATTGACAATTGTGAGAGCGATCGTAAAGAAAAGTAAAGGAGTATAGGCTAAATTCCGGTGCATTTTTGAGTGGGTCGATCGAGCTTGACCCGCAGCCGTTTCCCAAGTTTCAGCTAAATGTAGGTAGGCCAGTCCGTCCATAGTTTTTACCGGGTATTTTTGGTGCTATGATACACCAGTTAACTTTGATGAAAGAGAGAATCTTATTATAATCAAACTTAGGGTAAAATCTCCAAGCAGTTTTTAATGGTGCAAGCAAGTAGGAGCGATCGACAATGTGGAGTGGGGAAAAAACAACCGCAGAATCAACGACAAAAGAATCCCGCCAGACGTTGCTGGGGGACGGCGACGGGGGACTTTGCCAGCGGGCTTGGGTAGAAATGGATTTAGCAGCTTTAACTCACAATGTAAAAGAGCTTAAAAATCTCTTATCTCCCCACACAGAACTGATGGCAGTTGTGAAAGCCGATGCTTACGGTCACGGTGCTGTTGCAGTCAGTCAAATAGCATTGCAAGCAGGGGCTAGTTGGCTGGGAGTGGCGACAATTCCCGAAGGAATAGAATTGCGAGAAGCTGGGATAGAAGCGCCGATTTTGCTGTTGGGGGCAACCCATACACCGGAACAGGTAAAGGCGATCGCCCATTGGCACTTGCAGCCCACTATTTGTACTGCCAAACAAGCCCTAATTTTTTCGGAAGTTCTCGCCGATCTTAACCAATCTTTGCCGGTTCACGCTAAGTTAGATACGGGAATGTCTCGCTTGGGAACGCCCTGGCAAGAAGCTACAGAATTTGTGCAATTAGTCAAGCGGTTGCCCAATTTAAAATTAGCCAGTATTTACTCTCACTTGGCGACAGCAGATAGTCCCGACCCCGCAGTTATGAGAGAGCAGCACCAGCGGTTTCAACAGGCGATCGAGCAAATTAAAATAGCAGGAATTAACCCCCCTCGCCTCCACTTGGCAAACTCTGCAGCAGCCCTCGCTGACCCGGCTTTGCACTACGATTTAGTGCGAGTCGGTTTAGCTACCTACGGTCTTTATCCAGCGCCTCACTTGCAGTCGAGCGCCAATTTGAAGCCCGCAATTCAGGTAAAAGCTAGGGTAACGCAGGTGAAAACAATTGAAGCAGGAACCGGCGTCAGTTACGGCTATCAATTTATAGCTCAGCGCCAGACACAGATTGCCGTAATTGGTATCGGCTATGCAGATGGCATTCCGCGCAATCTTTCTAATAAAATGCAGGTTTTAGTCCGGGGTCAGTTCGTGCGGCAAGTGGGCGCGGTAACGATGGATCAATTAATGCTGGATGTAACTGATATTCCCAATTTAGAAGTCGGCGAAGTGGTAACGCTGTTGGGCAAAGATGGGGAATATCAAATTACTGCCGACGATTGGGCCACAACTTTAGGAACTATTTCGTGGGAAATTCTCTGCGGTTTTAAACACCGATTGCCCCGCGTAGCAGTACACTATTAGCAGTAGTCCGGCAGGGGTTTAAACCCCTGCCTCATAGCAAAAGTCGGTTAAAACCGACTCAAGATTTTGAGCGAGGAAATTATTGATTTTAGTTTTCTTTGAGAGGACTTTAGCTATGAGACAGGGGTTTTCAACCCCCGTCGGACTCTCGTAATAAGCGATAAGACTGAGACTGCGTTTACGAATGCCCAATGCCCAATTCCCAATTCCCAATTCCCAATTCCCAATTGATATGACAGTTATTCAGAAGTTTTTACCAATAGCTCAAACCTTCTATACTCAGCTAAATGCAGAAAGAACACAAGCCTTGGAAGTAGCCCAAGAATTCTCGAAAAAATTCGTAGAATTGGGGTTTAAAATTGTACCTCAACTGCTGTGGGCGATCGGCATTTTGTTAATTACGCGATTTGCGATCGGCTTTGCGGGTCGCGTGACTCGCCGAGCACTGAGTCGCACCGAAGCCACGCTGCGGAAATTCTTAGTTCAAGCTGCTGAAATTACGATTTTGGTAGTGGGAGTAGTCGCCGCTTTGAGTCAGTTGGGAATTCAAACTACCAGTGTGGTTGCGGTGGTGGGTGCCGCGGGTTTGGCGATCGGTTTGGCGTGGCAAAATACTTTGTCGCACTTTGCTGCTGGGGTAATGTTGATTAGTTTGCGCCCCTTTGAAGTCGGAGATGGGATTGAAGCTGGGGATGTTAAGGGAGTGGTGGACAGCATCGGGATTTTTTCAACAACCGTGGTGACAGACGATCGGATAAAAATTATTGTCCCGAACAATCAGTTGTTTAACGGTACATTGAAAAATACAACGGCAATGGGAACGAGGCGAGTAGACTTGAAGATTGATATTGGCGATCGGCCAATTCGTCAGACAGTAGCTGAGTTATTAGAAATTGCCCACTCTCACCCGCTGGTGCTGGAGAATCCGCCCCCGACTTGTTTGGTAGCCGAGATTACTCCCGATACCACTATTTTATCTCTCCGACCTTGGTGCGCGTCGGTGGCCTACGAACAAGTGCGATCGCAAGTTCAACAATACGTCAAAGAGGCAATGGATGCCGACAACAATCAAGAACAATAGATATAAATCTAAAATCTAAAACCCAAAATTTATCCGAGGTATTTCCCATGAGCAAGTGGTATCCGCAGCAAATTTTGCAAGAACCCGGTGTCAGAATGACCGCAACGGAGAAACAAACAATTCTCAGCAAATTTCCGCCTCCCGACGAAAACGGTCAAATATATGCCGACGGGGTTTTTGAAGGCGGCGGCGTGCGCGGAGTTGCGTTTTTAGGAGCACTCAGGTGCTGTAGCGATTTGGGCATCCGGTGGCGAAAATTAGCCGGCACTTCGGCAGGTGCAATTACTGCAGCAGTATTGGCAACCGACTTGTCAATTGATGATTTAGAGGAAATTTTAGGTCAGCTCGATTACAGCATATTTTTAACTCAAAAAAATAGTCCTCTAATTTTAAACGGCGATCCCGCCGATGATTTGCAATCCCCAGCTTGGACGCTACTTTTTCTAACAGTTAGCCGTCAAATGGGAGAATATTCGGCGCAGCCTTTCCGGCAGTGGCTGGAAGCAATGCTCGGTCGAGGTAACTTGCAAACTTTTGCCGATGTCAAAAAAATCGTAAAAGACCGGGAATTAAAAGTAGTAATATCTAACCTCACTCGCGGTGAAATGTTGGTGCTTCCCGACGACTTACATCGGCGCGAATCGACAGATTCCGATGCTTTGTACGAGCAGTTGCACCTCCCAAGCGCTGAACATTTTAGCGTCGCTGAAGCCGTTCGGTTGTCGATGAGTATTCCGCTATTTTTTGAACCAGGAAAACTCGGCGATGACTTAATTGTAGATGGCGGAATTTTGAGCAATTTCCCCCTGTGGATTTATGACAAACAATCCGTCGGTGCGACTCCTGCGTCGCCGCGCTGGTTTACCTTTGGGTTTCGATTAGTCGATACCGGAATTGAGACTAAAGCTAAGATTGATACTCCCCTGTCGATGCTGGCGGCGATGTTCAGAACGATGATGAAAGCAAGAGACCGCTATCACCAGCGGGAAATGGATAAGGGCAGGGTGATTAATATTGATGTGACTGAAGCTGGGGTGACGACGACGGACTTTAATCTCGATGGCGATCGCAAGGCTCACCTGTACCGCTTGGGATATATGTATACTAAGAGGTTCTTTTTGAGTTCCAATTTTAGTTGGGACAAGCACTTGAAGGCTAGGGGCTTTGGGGCAGAAGCTGGCGGTTGAGGTCGCGAAAAGTAGACATAGTAAGGGATTGAGGAATTTTTCAATTAGGGGTTGGCAAAAAGAAGATGTGTGTGCTATAGTTAGTTACTGTCATCTTGGAGAGGTGGCTGAGTGGTCGAAAGCGGCAGATTGCTAATCTGTTAAGGGTGTTAACATCCTTCGAGGGTTCAAATCCCTCCCTCTCCGTTCTATTCGAGATATATGTAGGGAAACGGCATTTCCGTGTCCGTATGTGTCAACAAGCGCCTTGAACCCTAAGTCCGGCAGCAGTTGAAACCCTTGGCGGTCTTTCGCGTTAAGTTGAAACCCAGGGACACGCCCTTACAGTTTCGCTACCGGGCTGCAAGACAAAACTCTTGAAGTTTAAAACGTACTCTTAGAGATGTATGTAGGGACACGGCATTGCCGTGTCCCTACGAGTTTTAATACTGTATTTAAATCCATCTAGCCCAATAATCAACTACTACATCTAATTAAGAGCTTTCATCGCTTCGACAACTTGCCGCGAGATAAAAGGTAAAATTTCTTCATTCTTGCTATTCTCTTTCCCTTCGGTAAATACAACCAACAAATACGGCCGCAAACCCGATATTTCAATATAAGCAGCATCGTGACGCACTTGACTTGTCAGTCCGGCTTTTGACCACAATTTTGCTGATTCTGGCAATCCCCCGCCTAAAAAACCCGTTACTTGATTTTCGGGATCTGCCTCTAATTCTGCTGGGTCTAAACTGCGTTTCATTAAACCCATCATTTCTTGCGATGCTTGGGCAGAAACAGCTACGCCGCCGATTATACTGTGCAGCAAACGCGCCGCTGCATTTGTGGTCAGCATATTTCTATTTTCCATTAATTCTCCCAGAAATGCTCGCTCGCGACCGTAGGGGCCGTCACACCAGGTTTTTTGATTGGCGTTAATATTTTGTAATTCCGGCCAATCCAATGATTGAAAGTAACGGTTGACGATGTTTCGCTGCTGTTTCCAAGTTTCAAAGGGCGCGGGTGATAATTCTGGGCCGCTGGTGGTGCCGGTGAGGGCATCTACTACTAAACTGGTGGCGTCGTTGCTGGAATCAACTATCATATCTCGGACGGCGCGTTCTAATTCTGGCGATGTTTTAATCATGCCTTTTTGCGCCCATTCCCAGATGGCAACGAGGTAGAATAATTTAACGATGCTGGCGGGATAAATTCGTTCGGAAGCTCTAGCGCTAAAACCTCGGGGTTGATATTTCCAAAATTCTTCTGGACTCAGGGCGCCGCCTGTATTGACTCGCACCGGCGGATCGTAGACTATCCAGGTAATGGCTGTACGATCGCCACTTAATCCTGTAAATTCTGACAATGCGGAGTCTATAATGCTACTGCCGAGGGTTTCTAATTGTTCGTCTTGGTGAAAAAATGTCATGGTTAATGGCTGACGCTTAACGGTTAAAGGCTAGCAGCTAATGGCAATCTATCGTTAAATGCGAACAAGAAATGCGAACAATTAACAGCAAACAATGAGCAATTAGCAATGGCCAATTATCAATTATCTGATGTTGTGGAGTACCGAACCCGATCGCACATAAATATTTACGATTCCCCAAAGTGCGATCGATTGGCAACTCAAGCAGCGCTGGGGCGACATTTGCGAGTAGTTGACCCCCCCCAGCTTATGAAGGGGGGGAGAAATGGCATAGACTCGGTTGTTGAGGGGGATACAACGGCTGTGATGGTGCGACTGTGCGAAGATGATTATCCGGGATGGCTGGATATTCGAGATGTTGAGTTGCTCGACCAGACAGAAACAGTGTATCATCCTCTGGTGCTTTCTGAGGCGGAAATCAAGGAAAAATTACCAATAGTAATTACTTTCGCTCGTGAGGCTATGAACCAATCCAATTATTATCTTTGGGGTGGCACAGTCGGGCCGAATTATGATTGTTCGGGCTTGATGCAAGCGGCTTTTGTGGCTGCAGGCATCTGGTTGCCGAGGGATGCTTATCAGCAGGAAGCTTTTACTAAACCTGTTAGTATCAGTGCTTTAGAACCGGGGGATTTAGTATTTTTTGGTACGCCGGACAAAGCAACTCATGTAGGATTGTATCTCGGAGATAATCGCTACATTCACAGTTCTGGAAAAGCACAAGGTCGCAACGGTATCGGTATCGATGTTTTGTCGGACGATGGCGATCTAGTCAGTCAAGCTTATTACCAGCAATTGCGGGGATATGGTAAAGTTGTGGCAAGTTATCAACCTCATTAGTTGTTAACGGTTAACGGTTGACGGTTGACTGTTAACTAATGACTAATGATCGATGACCAATGATTACTGATGTTATCGAATAAATAAATGGACCCTGCATTATTTTGGGAAAAATTGGCTGCACAGCAGGCTGGCGCTGAGGTTGTTCTCGACGTTTCAGTGGTGGTGCCGGTGTATAATGAGGTGGAAAGTTTGCCTCATTTGATTGAGGCGATCGCCTCTTCTATCCAACCATCTGGACTCAGCTATCAAATTATTTGTGTAGATGACGGTTCTAAGGACGGTTCTGCTGAACTTCTCCAGCAGTTAGCCAGCACTCGCGATGACCTTTGTGCTGTAATTTTGCGCCGCAATTACGGGCAAACTGCTGCCATGTCGGCAGGTTTCGATCGCGCTCGCGGCCGTGCTATTGTTACCCTAGACGGCGATTTGCAAAATGACCCTGCTGATATTCCGCTATTGTTGTCAAAGTTAAATGAAGGCTACGATTTAGTTAGCGGCTGGCGGAAAAATAGGCAAGACAATACTATTAGCCGGTTGATTCCTTCTAAAATTGCTAACTGGTTAATTGGTCGCGTTACAGGCGTAACTTTGCATGACTACGGCTGTTCTTTGAAAGCTTATAAATCCGAGTTGGTAGCAGACTTGAATCTGTACGGGGAATTGCACCGCTTTTTGCCTGCTTTGGCGTTTATTGAAGGGGCGAGAATTGCAGAACTGCCTGTGCGACACCACGCCCGCCGTTTCGGTCAAAGTAAGTACGGAATTTGGCGGACTTTTCGGGTGTTGATGGATTTGTTAACTATTTCTTTTATGAAAAAGTTCCTGACTCGACCGATGCACGTTTTTGGACTGTTGGGACTGAGTTCTATGACGTTAGGAACGGTTTTAGGGATTTATTTGACCGTCTTAAAATTTGCTTTTGGTCAAAGTATTGGCAATCGTCCTTTGCTGATTTTGGCTGTGGTTTTGCTGTTGAGTGGCGTGCAGTTATTTTGTTTTGGTTTGCTGGCGGAAGTGATGATGCGGACTTATCACGAGTCGCAGGGGAAACCGATTTATCGGGTGCGCGAGGTGTTTGGTTCTAAGTAAGGGGTTGATCCCAATTGTACTCCGTGATAAAAAAAGGAAAAGTTTAGAGTTTTAAGTTAAATCATTTAAAACTCTAAACTCAAAACTACTTCCTAATCTTCAATTCTCCAATCTAAAATCTAAAATTGATTGACTTTTTGAGCTTGTCGGAGAGATTGAATAGTTGCGATCGCGTGTTCGGCGACTGCATCTATTTCTGCTTCGGTATTGAACCGGCCAATACCAAACCGAATTGAAGCATAAGCTAATTTGTCGGATCGCCCGATCGCTGCTAAAACATGAGATGGCGATATTTTTGCGGAAGTGCAAGCAGATCCCGAAGAAACTGCCGCCGCCGGTTGCAAACCCAACATCAACGCTTGACCGTCAACCCCGGCTACACTAATATTGAGATTCCCCGGCAATCTCTTCGTAGCGTGACCGTTGAGAAAAACATCGCCCAACTCACTCAAATTTTCCCACAAACGCTGCCGCAAATTAACCACTCGTTCTGTTTCCGACGGCATTTCTGCAATTGCCAATTCTACTGCTTTGGCAAACCCAACTATTTGCGGTGGGTAGAGAGTACCCGATCGCATTCCCCGTTCGTGGCCTCCTCCGTGCATCTGCGGCGCTAGCTGCACTCTTGGTTTGTTGCGGCGCACGTAGAGAGCACCGATCCCTTTTGGCCCGTAGATTTTGTGGGCTGTCAAGGACATTAGATCGATATTCATCTCCTCTACGTCGAGGGGAATTTTGCCTATCGCCTGTGCCGCATCTGTGTGAAAAAGAATGTCATTTCCGCGACAAATTGCTGCAATTTCTGCGATCTGCTGGATGACGCCAATTTCGTTGTTAGCCGTCATCACTGAAACTAAAATTGTCTCTGCCCGAATCGCTTTGATCAAATCCCCTATATCAATCAGCCCGTCGCTTTTCACCGGTAAAACAGTAATGTCAAACCCCAATTTTTGCAAATAGGTACAGGGGTCGAGAATTGCATTGTGTTCGGTTTTTACTGTGATAATGTGCTTTCCTTTACTGAAATAAGCTTCAGCGATGCCTTTAATCGCTAAGTTATTTGCTTCGCTGGCGCCGCTGGTAAAAACAATTTCTTCTGGGGAGGCGTTGATCGCTTCGGCTATGATTTGTCGTGACTGTTTTACCGCTGCTTCTGCTTCCCAGCCGTAGACGTGGTTTATGCTGGCTGCGTTGCCGAACTGTTCGGTGAAATACGGCATCATCGCATCAAGTACCCGTGGATCTACGGGGGTTGTGGCGTGATTGTCGAGGTATATAGGACGTGCGGACATAGTGCAGGGTTGGGTGAAAAAAGTGTTAGGTTTATTGTAGACGAGCCCCTTGTTCTACTACAAAACTTTATAATTAACATATATTTGTAAAGATTTATGCGAGCTGACATTCAGGGATTAGAAATTACTCTCGGTGAGCTCAAGCACCTCACCGGCGCAGGGCCCGATCGCGTATACCGGCCGGCGACAGCGACTAAGTTTGCCCGCGAAGCTTTGAAAACAGTCGGTTTAATTGTTTTGGTTCTCATCAGTTGTTGGCTGCTGGTTGCGATATTTCCTAGAGCTTATTTGTTGTGGTTCGCCCTTCACTTCGCTGCGATAGTTGGTTTAATCTTTGAGGATGCCTGGAAAATTCGGTGCAGCCAGCAAAACCAACATTTAATCAATCTTTTTGATGATGTGGAGCGCTATAATGGTATAATCAAAGCGATTGAAATTAATGACAAGATAGAAGATGCTGGCAATGCGAAAGTCAAAATCGGCGATCGCGCAAAAGTAATTCAAGCTTTGCAGCTAATCAGAGACGATTTAGTTCGAGCTTTGAAAACTGAAAGAATTCTTAGGGAAAACAAAAAATTTGTCGCTACTAACTCCGAATTGTTTACCAATAACTTAAAAAAATTGAATGCCCTGCAAATTAGCGATCGAGCCAGCGAACAAGGACGATTGCTCAACGAAGCTTTGCAGGTAGCCGTCGGAGTTCAAGCAGAAATGAAAAAGTTGCAAGAGCGAAACGATGCTAGTTTTAAAAATGGCAAAACTTAGTAGCGTACACGGCTGCGTGCGCCTCTTACCCAGTAGCAATATGCAGCTTACTGAACCGCTCTAACTCAAACACATTCTCCCAATTATAAGTTATGAGAATTGTGAAAAAATATCATAACTATTGTAAATTTTTTACTGTTACGTAACAGGTAAGGATATCTTGGAAAGGTGACGTTAACAACCAGGTCAGTATGTCTTCTGTTAAACCCAAGATTATAGTTCTCGACGACGATCCGACTGGTTCTCAAACCGTGCACAGTTGCTTGCTGCTGACACGTTGGGACGAAGACACCCTGCGTTTGGGGCTGCGGGACAAGTGCCCGATTTTCTTCATACTGACAAATACTCGATCGCTAACTCCCGAAAAAGCAGCCTCCGTCACCCGCGAAGTGTGCCAAAATCTAAAAAGGGCGATCGCCAGCGAAAAAATCGAAGACTTCCTAATAGTTAGCCGTTCCGATTCTACCCTGCGCGGCCACTATCCCATCGAAACCGACGCGATCGCCGAAGAACTCGGCCCCTTCGACGCTCATTTTCTGATTCCCGCCTTTTTTGAAGGAGGCAGAATTACCCGCCACAGCGTGCACTACCTAGTAGTTAACAGTGTCCCGACACCAGTACACGAAACTGAATTTGCCAAAGATTCAGTCTTCGGGTACAGTCACAGTTACCTGCCAGACTATGTAGAAGAAAAAACCAAAGGTCGCATCCCCGCTGATGCAGTCGATCGCATTTTACTCGGAGACATTCGCTACGGAAGTTTAGATCGACTGATGGACATGACAGACAACCAATGTGCAGTTGTTGACGGCCAAAGCCAAGGCGATTTAGACACATTTGCCAAACACATTCTCAATGCAGTCAGTCAAGGCAAAAAGTTTTTATTCCGCAGTGCAGCGAGCATTTTAACATCCTTAGCTGACCTCGGCCCACAGCCAGTAGCAGCCGACGAAATGGCAAAATATGTGAGGGATGGCAAACCGGGTGCAGTAATAGTTGGTTCCCACGTTAAGAAAACTACGGACCAATTGGAGCGCTTGTTAAAAGAACCCAATATAGTTAGCATTGAAATAGATGTATCTCACTTGCTAGAAGATTCACCCGAGTATCGCACCCAACTGCTCGATGAAATTCTCGAAAAAGTCCGCAATTCTCATGCCGATGGCAAAACGCCTGTAATTTATACCAGCCGCAAGGAACTCGAATTTGACAATGCAGAAATTAGGTTAAAATTTGGAGAGGCGGTTTCTGCTTTATTGATGGATATCGTGCGGGGACTGCCTGCAGATATCGGATTTTTGATTAGCAAGGGCGGCATTACTTCTAATGATGTTTTGAGTACAGGTTTGTCGCTGAAAAGTGTCAGGCAAATCGGTCAAATTATTGCCGGTTGTTCGGTGGTGAAAACCGATGCCGATCATCCTCTGTTTCCCAATTTGCCAGTGGTTTTGTTTCCGGGAAATGTGGGGGATAGCCATGCTTTGGCTACGGTTTACAAGCGGCTGAGCAAGTAGTAGAGCTCGACCAATCGCAAATTAACCCAGATGAATTTAGCTTCGAGTCAGGGAGGAGAATGTTCATCTGCGGTTGGTCGATGGGTTTCAATACTCGATCAAACTTTATAGCTAGTGCCACTGCACGGTCACTTCAAAAAAAATCTCTACTTTACTTTTATCTTGCCTAATCGACCCAAGTATGATAGGATAGAGAGTCTGTCCGTAACTAAAGCCGATCGGCAAAGTTAAAAATCGCCTCATCGTTAGGCACTCTCAAAAAAATTAGATTTCTCAAAAATAGTTACCTCCGAACTCTACATATAGGGCCAACAGCACCAGAGCTACTGCTATCAGTAGCGTTTCCAGCTCCTATCAGCCTAAATTTTAAAATTAAGTAGAAATTTCCACATAGTAATTTTCAGCTCAAAGGATTAGCATATAAGGGTGACAGAACATTATCATCCCCTAAACTCATTAAAAGATGGCCATTGGTTCAAGCTGATCTGTGGGGCGAGCTTTCAACACCTGCCTGCTGTACGGAATCTCACCTTGGCTTACACCTTAGCAGGCGCTGACTGTATCGATGTCGCGGCCGATCCCGCCGCCGTCGCCGCAGCGAAAGAAGCCCTACAAGTGGCCAGCGAATTACAGGCAAGAACTCAAAACCGCAGGTTTGGCGGCAAAGGGTTGCCGTTGCTGATGGTGAGTTTAAACGATGGGGAAGACCCGCATTTTCGCAAAGCCGAATTCAACCCAGCCGATTGTCCGGCGGACTGCTGGCGGCCTTGCGAAAAAATATGTCCAGCCGAAGCAATAGTTTTTCAGAGTGCTGGCAGTGGTTTTTCCGGGGTGATAGACCAGCAGTGCTATGGCTGCGGTCGCTGTCTGCCGATTTGTCCGAGCCAACTGATTTACACTCGTTCTTACGTGTCTGCTCCCGCCGCGATCGCACCTTTAATCTTGCAATCCGGTGCCGACGCCCTAGAAATCCACACGCAAGTAGGCAGAGAGGCAGATTTTGCGCGACTTTGGTCGAGTATAGCTCCCTGGGTCGGTCAACTCAAGGTAATAGCAATTAGTTGCCCCGATGGAGACGGTTTGATTGATTATTTGCGGACACTGTATCAAATAATTTCCCCCCTTCCTTGTCCCCTAATTTGGCAAACCGACGGTAGGCCAATGAGCGGAGATATCGGAACAGGAACTACCAGAGCCGCGGTCAAACTCGGTCAAAAAGTTTTGGCTGCCCAGTTGCCGGGATACGTGCAACTTGCAGGCGGCACTAATGCTCACACTGTCAGCAAGCTGAGAGCCGACGGGCTGATGAAGGAGGGCGGGAAAAATTTGTCAGTTCCCCCTGTCCCATACATTGCAGGTGTAGCTTACGGCAGCTATGCCAGGGTTTTGCTATCGCCAATTTTAGAACAGTTAGAAACAATGCAGACCGATCGAGCCTATGCCGTTCCGGTGGCAGTCGCGCGGCCAGGAGCCGGAGTTCAAACATCTCGGCTACCTCAGCTCGAAGCCGTCCCAGAACTTCTCTCGGAGGCCGTGAGTTTAGCTTGTTCTCTAGTTTCCCAGCTCAAAGAAATTTAGTCATTAGTCATGAGTCATTAGTCAGAAGTCATTAGTTACAAGTAAAAAACAACTGGCAACTGACAACTGACAACTGACAACTGACTAAAAAGTTGAAAACGTCACCGAACACATCGAGGCGAATGCAGATTACAGACGACCTCAACAGATTATTAGACATCGTGCCAGATGAGATCCGGCAGCCCTTAGAGCAGCACCCGCAGCGCAACAATCTCATTGAGATTGTCATGGATTTGGGCCGCCAACCAGAAGCTCGTTTTCCATCCTTGGCCGAACCTCTTTCCCAAACGCCGGTTTCCAAGGCACACCTCAACTATTGCATCGAACGAGTCGGCCACTTCGGTGGCGACAACCGAGCCGGTATCGAGCAAACCCTGCACCGAATTAGCGCCATACGCAACCGCAGCGGCGAGATTATCGGCTTGACTTTGAGGGTGGGCCGCGCTGTGTTCGGGACGATCGGCATTATCCGCGATTTGGTGGAAACCGGTCAGTCAATTTTGATGCTCGGTCGCCCCGGAGTTGGCAAAACCACGGCCCTGCGCGAAATTGCCCGCGTGCTCGCCGATGACTTGGAAAAACGGGTGGTAATCATCGACACCTCCAACGAAATTGCCGGAGATGGAGATATTCCCCACCCAGCGATCGGCAGAGCTCGCAGAATGCAAGTTTCCCGTCCCGAACTCCAGCACCAAGTCATGATCGAAGCAGTGGAAAACCATATGCCGCAAGTGATCGTGATTGACGAAATCGGTACGGAACTCGAAGCTTTGGCTGCTCGGACGATCGCCGAAAGGGGCGTGCAGTTGGTCGGTACCGCCCACGGGAACCGGATCGAAAACTTGATGAAAAACCCGACTCTGGCAGATTTAATTGGGGGCATCCAAGCGGTGACGCTGGGAGATGACGAAGCAAGACGGCGCGGTTCTCAAAAGACGGTTTTGGAGCGCAAAGCACCGCCAACTTTTGAAATAGCCATCGAAATGCTCGAACGCGAGCGCTGGGTAATCCACGAGCGAGTTGCAGATGCGATCGACACTTTGCTGCGGGGACGCGAACCGCACCAGCAAATCAGAAGCGTCAGCGAGACTGGAGAAATCATTATCGAGCGCGAGTCAGCCGCTCCCCCCGCCCGCTTTCCGGGGATGGCAGCTTCCAGCGGCCCGGCTGCTGTATCGGCAATCCGGCCCGTCACACCGATCTCAGGGTGGCGGAGTGCTGGCAAAATGGTGCCGATGCCCGCTCCCAACGAGAACTTAGCTGCTAAGAGCGCGCCAGTTTCTGAGACTCGGTATTTCGAGCAACTGCTCGAAGAATCCCTGTCCGTCGAACCGGTACCCAAGGCCGGACGCTATTCCCATAATGTCGGCCCTAACGGCGAAGATTTGCCCCTCCACGTTTATCCTTACGGTATACCTCGCCACCAGCTCGAACAGGTGATTTCGACGCTGAACCTGCCGGTTCTGCTGACGAAGGATATTGAGAGTGCTGACGTGGTTGTGGCTTTGCGATCGAACGTTCGGAACCAGTCGAAATTGAGGCACTTGGCCAAAACTCGCCAAGTACCCGTGCACACAATTAAGGCCGCCACTATTCCCCACGTAGCCAGAGCTTTGCGGCGCCTGTTGGACATGGATGACCCAGGTACCCCGGAAGTGGCAGACCTCGCCTTATTCGCCCGCAGCGGTTCTTCTGACGAGCTCGAAGCTTTGGAAGAAACGCGCTTAGCAGTCGAGCAAATTGTCATTCCGAAGGGACAGCCGGTGGAACTCCTGCCCCGTTCTCCCAACGTCCGCAAAATGCAGCACGAACTTGTGGAACACTATCACCTGAAGTCCCACAGTTTTGGGGAAGAACCCAATCGTCGCTTGCGGATATATCCAGCTTAAAGTTGGAGATTAGTGCCTTTGAAGGCAGAAGTTAGAAGGCAGAAGGGATAATTTTTTCCTGGCTTGTGTCTTTTACCTTTTGCCTTTTTCTTTTGAGTAGCTGGCAAGTTTCTGATATGATCTGGTGTGACACTGTTCTTGTTAATGCGATCGGCTAAATTCCCGATTTCTAATTCCCAATTCCCCAATTTCCAATTACCACTTCTTCGACTACACGAGCTTACAAGTTAGCCAATTCTCAATAGTTCAGCTACGCACTTCCCTTCGGCTCCCTTCGGCTTTGCGAACGGACGAGCTGCGGGCGATCGGTTATCCTCAGCACAAACTCACCACCAGCTCAGTAAAAGTTGCCACTTCCCAAATTATTAAATTAATCTCCCTAAGTTGACATGAATGATTCCCTAGTTCAGCTATTTATCAACTTAATTACTACTGAGATTGGTGTGCGAATTAGATCCCAAGATCGAGCTGGTTTGTCTCATAAAATTATGACTCGAATGAGAGCCAAAAAAATCGCAGAACCAGAAAAATATTATAAGCTTTTAACTGCAAAAAATTTGGAAAGTAAAAATGAATGGTCAGAATTAGTATTGCTACTAACAACAATTGAAAGTTATTTCATGCGAGATAAAGGACAGTTTTCTCTGTTAAAAGAAGTAATTCTTCCTGAATTGATCGAGCACAAAAGAAACTTGCACAAGACATTGGGAATGCAGCCCACACTGCGAATCTGGAGTGCGGGCTGCTCCACCGGTGAAGAACCTTATTCTTTAGCTATTGTTTTAAAACAATTGATTCCCGATTGGGAACAATGGAAAATATTAATTTTAGGTACAGATATCAATGAAAAAGTAATCAAAAAAGCGCCCCAGGGAGTTTACAGTCATTGGTCCTTTCGCTTGGTGGAACCGCAGATACAAAAGCAGTATTTTCATCCGAGACAAAATGATTGGGAAATTAATCAAGAATTGCGCGAAAGTGTAACCTTTAGCTGTGTAAATTTAATCACAGATGAGTTTCCTAATATTTACCAAAATCTTTATAACATAGACTTAATTTTGTGTAGAAACGTTTTTGTGTATTTTGAACATAAGTATATTTCACTGGTACTGAAAAAATTTGCCAATACCCTGAGACCTGGAGGATATTTAATGACCGGTCACGCTGAAGTTTACGGTCAAATTATGAACGAGTTTGAACCCAAGATTTTCCCGGAGTCGGTGGTTTATCAGCGTCGGGATGCAGTAATGGAGGAAGGCTCTCAAATAGAGTCTAGGGTTGCGACGGTAGGGGAAGCCAACTCGGCATTTCGGGAATTGCCCAAAGCAGATACTATGGGCGATGATAGTGGTGAGTTGCTAACAGGGGAAACGATGCCACCTCGTTTTACTACTAACAGCAATTTTCCAGAGATAGAGATGCCGCCCGTATTAAACATAAGTAATCCGCTGGGGAAGATGTTACCCTCTCCCTATCTGGAGGAAGGTTGGCCGAACAATGCCGTGTCAGTTACAGAAAAAATAATAGCAGAAAATACTCAAACTAAAACGCCTCAAATGCTAATTTTAGAGGCTAAACAATTATTTAAAAATCAAGCTTATGCTGAGGCCATCAACAAGGCACAAGAGGCAATAGACTTGCAGGGGCATAATTTTGATGCTTATTTTTTAATCGCTCAAGTTCAGGCAAATGCCGGCAATTATTCTCAGGCAATAGAATACTGTAATAGAGCTAGAAAAGTAGAGCCGGGATCAGTATATACTGATTATTTACAAGCTCAAATTGCTGAAGAACAGGGGCAACTGGAAACAGCAAAGAATTTATTAAAGAGGACTATTTATATGTGTCCCTCTTTTGTGGCAGCTTATATAGAACTAGGGAATATATACAATAAAGAAGGTCAAGTAAAAAGAGCTCTTAAAATGTACAATTCATCGTGTGAAATCCTGAAAGCACTACCGCCAAACACTCCCATAGATTCACAGGGGAAAATGACAGCTAGTCAAGTGCTGATGAATGTAAAAAAAAAATTGTTAAGATTATACAGTAAAGAAACTGTACACTAAAATATGGACACTAAACCGTATCTTATCTTTGAACAGAACGGTTTTCTCTGCGGTATAGAAGCCTGTTATGTTCGGGAAATTTTCTTTCTGCCGGAGTTGACAGCAATTGCAGAAGCACCTCCAGATATTGTTGGGGCGATCGACCTTCGGGGCGAAATTCTGCCCGTGATGGATCTGAATCTCCGTTTTGGATACGCTTGGCAGGAGTATTCTGTGACAGATAGTACGATCGTCATCGAGTGGCAAGAATCGAAAGTCGGTATAATTGTCAATCAAGTTCGCGAAGTTAGAGAACTCTCAGAAGATGCCATCACTCCGCAGCTATCTTACGGGCGAGACAATTCAGAAGCCTCTCATCATTTTGTCGCTGGATTTGCCCGCTGCGAAGCCGATATTATCATGCTGCTGAATCTCGATCGCTTAATTCGATCTTCTCCAGAAAAATCAGAGAAAAGCTGGCCTGTTTCTCCAAGCAATGCAGGTAGTGAAGCAGCAGCAGGTGAGGCAGAGACGGAGAATTTACAGTGGCAAATAAGTGCAAAATTGTTAGGCAAAAATCCTAAAATTTTGAGCAAGCGTCAAGTTTTTTGTCCGCAGGCTACGCCGGAAGAAAAGGCAATTTTTAAATCGCGGGCTAATAATTTGAGGCTGCAAGGCGAGGGGGAAAATGATGCTGCAATTAATATGTCCCTGGCGGTGTTTGTTTTGAATGGCGAATACTTTGGTATTCATTTAGATCTAGTGCGCGAATTTACGGATATTAGCCAAGTAACTCCGGTTCCTTGCACTCCCGATCGCATAGTGGGAAATATAAATTTACGGGGAGAAATTGTGACGCTAATTGATATTCGCAGTGTTTTAAATATGTCTTTAAATATGTTGGAGACTGCAAATTATCTCTCTAAGGCGATCCTTGTTGAAGTGGCGGATGTGGTCGCTGGTATAGTTGTTGACGAAATATTAGATATTATATACTTAAATGTGTCGGAAATGGCGGCTGTTCCGGCAGCACTGCATTCTGCCAACCGCGAATATCTACGGGGGACAGCTATTTACGGGGAAAAAATGATGGCTATTCTGAACTTGCAAAAACTGCTGACAAAAGGAGGAGTAGTTGTTGATGAAGAGGTTTGAATCAAGAACAGGACTTACGCAAAGCATATGTGGCATGAGTCAAGTGAAGCATCTTGCTTGATACTTCATTTCCTTCGCAATCCCGATCCAACGCAGAGATCAGGACTGGTAACCAGCGGGACTTAGCATGAGAGAATTATCTTGAAATGCGTCCAGGACTAAAGAAGTTAGTTATACCACAATACGGTTGAGTTAAGCTCGCTCCCCCCTAGCCCCCCTTCTCAAGGCGGGGACAAGAACTTACTCAAAGTCCTCGCAACGATGCGGGGGATGCGACGGGGATCTCTGAGGAATAAATAGTTTTAACCCAAGCGTATTGAGTTATACCAAATCCGCTTTGCAAGCGAGATTTGACTAAGCAATCTAATTCGTGTGTGCACGTGCTTAAATTAAGGAGAAAAATATGTTTTCTAAGTTGCTCAAATTAAATATTAGAAATAGAATGCTGCTTGCCTATGTAGCACCGGCAACTATATACTTGGGTTTTCCTCTGCTAGTTTATACAACTACTAATCAGGTATTGAATAATTTTCAAGAAGTAGAAAGGATCGAAAATGTTATCAGATACGCAAATGATATGTCCACAGGTGCTGAACAAATGGTACGGGGAATGCGGGGGTATTTCATTAATAAAAATCCGAAGTTTTTAAAGGATTTTCAAGCAGGGAGAGAATTAGCTCTTAAGTCGGGTAAGACTGCGGATTTGAAAATCGAAAATCCTGAACAGAGAAGTCGTTTAGACAGGATGTTAGATCTCTGCCAAGAATATTATAATGGTTCTAACCAAATAGTTGTTTTAGTACAACAAAATAAGAAAGCCGAAGCATTGGCTATATTTAACACCGGAAAACAGACAAAATTTGTGGAGGAATTTGTAGCAATAAATAAGCAATTTCGTGAAACAGAAGTAAAAGCCATTAATCAAGCTACAGAAAGAACGAAGCAATCTTTATTTTTCTTGCTCTCGGCATTGGTATTTGGTTCCGTGTGTTTATTGGTGTTAGGTGCAGTTATAGCTTGGCTCATTTCGTCAGGAATTGCCCAAACTATCGATCGGGCAATTAGCTCGATCGCCACTTCTTCCACTGAGATTGCAGCCACAGTGGAAGAACAGGAACGGATGGCAAGTCAGCAAGCAGCTTCAGTAAATCAAACTACTACTACAATGGACGAATTGGGAGCATCTTCCAGGGCGACATCACAGCAGATAGAAACAGCGGTGGTTCAAGCAATGCAAGCTTTGAATTTAGCTGGAGGTGGCACAAAAGCTGTAGAACAAACTTTAGAAGCAATGGCAACTCTGAAAACTAAAGTTCAGGATATCCAAGGACAAATTATAGAGTTGAGCGAACAAACAGATCACATTGGTAATATCTCAACTGTAGTTAGCGATTTGGCCAATCAAACTAATATGTTAGCACTCAATGCTGCTGTTGAGGCAGTGCGGGCGGGAGAACACGGCAAGGGGTTTGGCGTGGTGGCGTCAGAAATTCGCAAACTTGCCGATCGCAGTAAAAAATCAGGAGCGCAAATTAATCTATTAGTTGCTGATATTCAAAAGGCGATTAACTCAACGGTAATGGTGACAGACGAAGGAACTAAAACAGTGGAATCGGGCGTGAGTATTGCCTCAGAAACCGCAGCAGCATTTGCAGGAGTTGCCAATGCCATTAACAATGTGGTTTTGAGCTCTCAGCAAATTTCGCTGAATGCCAAACAGCAATCGATCGCGATCGAACAGGTAGTGCAAGCTATGAACTCTCTCAATCAAGCCGCAGCCCAAACCGCTTGCGGTATCAGTCAAACTAAAGTCGGTACTCAAAAATTGAATGAAGCAGCCTTAGATTTGAAAGCAGTTTTGTAGGAGATCGATGAATTATGAGTAGTTACCCAAAAATGCCAAATCTATCCTTAATAATTAAAGCAATTGCTTTGGCGATCGACCTCGCTACAATTCCAGCGATATTAACGGGAGTAATAACTTGTTTGTGGGCAAATAATAAAAACCTAATCTCAAATCAGCCGTGTAGTGAGTTGTGAGTTATTATTAGGGAGTTGTTATTTTTTATTTACTAGCAATTTCCAATTCCCTATACTTCGGCTACGCGAGCGTACAATTTTCCAATTCCCTATACTTATACTATGCGAGCGTACAAGTTACCAGTAACCGATTCCCAGTAACCAATGATTAACAAATTTTTCCAAAAAATGCAGCATCGACTGTTGCTGCTCCTAATTTTAAGTACCTTGATTCCAGTATCTATTGTGGGTTGGTATGGAATTTCTTCTTCAACAGAAGCCCTGCAAAAATTAGCATTAATAAGCCTTAGTGACAGTGTTAATTCTACCGCTACTCAAATGATTAACAAATTTGAAAATTTGAGAGCCGATATTTTGTTTCTCCGCAAAACTCCCCCTGTTCAGGGACTGATTAGAGCGAGAGAAGGAAATGGAGTAGACAAACAGACTAATTCAACTTATAAAGATTGGCTTTCTCGAATGCAACTCACATTTTTCTCCATGATGGAAGCCAAGCCATATTATATGCAATTGCGTTATATAGATAACACCGGTAAGGAGATCGTTCGCGTAGATTCTGACGGCACAAATATCCAAGTTATTCCAGATTCTCAACTACAAAATAAAGCAGACACAGATTATTTTTCGGCAACTATGAAGCTAAAACCAGGAGAAGTCTATGTGTCTTCCTTAAATCTGAATAAGGAAAGGGGGAAAATAGAAATTCCTTACAAGCCAACAATTCGCTACGCAACTCCAATTTTTGATCCCAAAGGAGAAAGACAAGGCTTTTTAATTACGAATGCTCTGGGTAGCACTCTGATCGATATGGTTAAAAATTTCAATCCTGAACTATCAGACCAATCTTTTATCTTAAATCAAGATGGGTATTATCTGGCTCATCCCAATTCTAAAAAAGCATGGGGATTTGAACTCCAAACTAAGGAAAATGTCCAAAATGATTATTCAGGAGACATTGTTGCTAAAATACTCTCAGGGGAGCAGGGAAATATTGATGATAAGGATCTAGTGATTAGCTATAATACAGTTTTTCCCAGCAAAGAAAATACAAACAAATTTTTAGTAATAGTGGATACTTCACCCAAAAAAATGCTATTTTATTCGATCGATTCTCTTCAAAAAATAGCTGGGTTTATTGCTATTGTTTCCCTGGCGGTGGTGCTGGGATTTGGATGGTTTTTTTTGCAAAAAATTGTTGCTCTGATTCGGGTGTTGATTTACCAAATATCGTCATTTTCAATGCAAATAGAATCAAATATGAACAGACAAGAGCAAATAGCAAATAGGCAATTTGTCTCGGTTAATCAAACAACTATAACTCTAGAAAATTTGGGCAGATATTCTCAGCAAACAGCCGAGCAAGCTGAGTCTGTTGCCATTGCCGCTCGCCAAGCTTTAAGTCTAGCCGAAGAAGGTACTAAAAAGGTAGCTCAAACTCTCAATCAAATGCTGAATCTTAGAGAAGCTGTGGTGGCAATTTCTAAGCAAAATCATCGACTCGATGACAGCACGAGTCAGATTGGCAATATATCGACTCTCGCAAGTTTGGTTAGCGATTTAGCCAGCCAAACTAATATGCTGGCTCTCAACGCCGCTGTGGAAGCAGTCAGAGCCGGCGAGTACGGTAAAGGTTTTGCGGTGGTAGCAAGCGAAATTCGTAAGTTAGCAGATGAAAGCCAACAAGCAGCACAAAAGATTAATGGTATTATTCCAGAAATTAAGGGCGCGATCGACTCAACGGTGAAAGCAACTGAAGATAGTCGCAAAACGGTTGCAGAAGGGGTGAAAACAGCACAAGATACGGCAGAAGCTTTTACGGGTGTGAGGGAAGCTTGCAATCTGGTGTTTGCTAGCAACCAGCAAATTTCATTTAATGTTAAACAGCAGGCGATCGCAATTCAGCAAGTAGGTGATGCCATGAGTTCTATGAAGGAATCCGCGTCTCAAACAGTCAGCGGCATTACTCAAGTTAAAATCGGTACTCAACAACTCACAGAAGCTGCATTTAATCTGAAAGAAGTAGTGTAGTCATTAGTCATTAGCCATCGACTGAGTATTCAACATAATTATCATTCCCCATTACCCATTAGCCGTGCTCAATTACCTATTACTCAAAAACATATATGATGATTGAAGATCAAGAACTTCGAGAAGTATTTAAAGTCGCTAGTCAAGAACACTTACAGAAACTAGACGACGGATTGCTGTACTTAGAACAACATCCGAGCGACTTAGCTAAGTTAGAACAATTGTTGCGAGAAACCCATTCTCTTAAAGGTGATGCTGGGATGCTAGGCGTAAAAAATGTAGCATCTTTAGCTCATCAAATGGAGCATATTTTGGGAGCTGTCAAGCGGGGAGAAACTCAACTGAATTCCGATATTAGCGATCGACTTTCGCAAGGTTTAGACGCCATGCGGAAACTCGTTAACGAAGCCGTTACCGGCGAAGATTCCGGCGTTAATACTTTTTATATCCTCGCTAGCATGATGGGTGCTTCTAGTCAGTCACAGCCACAGGCAGCAGCCTCAATAGTAGAACCCTCATCTTCACAAGTACCAGAACAACCGTTGGTAGAACCGCAATTTACTGAGCATCTTATTCAAGAACTAGAAACCAATGTTGAAACTTCTGAAGTCCTTAACTTAGAGAAAAATTCCTCTTTTTTACCCTTACAATCCAAGCCCGAATTTCTACGGCAAGCTCCAAACTTGCCTGCCTCTTCTGAACCAGTAACTGCCTCGGCTTCGCAGTCGGCAGTTACTGCCTCCTCAACCTCATCTTACCGCATTGAAACGATTCGCGTTGCTACTCAAAATTTAGACGATTTAATGACTCAAGCAGGGGAACTTACTGTCACAAAAACTCGGCTAGGACACCGAGTTGCAGAGATCGAACAAATTACAACTTTGTGGGAAGAGTGGAGCCGAGAATATTTTGTAACGAGCTTGAATGTTGATCGGATGCAAATAGATGAAAACGGTATTCAAGCCAACGGTAAATTTAGCCAATTGCAGGATTACTATCAACGTACAGAAGAACGTTTAGAACATCTCGGCACTTTAGTCAACCGCTTGAGAAATCGAGTTTATGAAGATACTGCCCGACTCGAATTAATCGCAGAGGCATTAGAATCAGGAATTCGCACTCTGAGACTGCTGCCTTTGTCTACTATTTTTAATTTATTTCCTCGAACTGTTCGAGACTTAGCGAAACGGGAAGGTAAAGAAGTAGCATTAGTGATTGAAGGAGGCGAAACTACAGCAGATAAACGCATTTTAGAGGAAATGAAAGACCCTTTAATGCACATGATTAGAAATGCGATTGACCACGGTATTGAAACTGTTGACGAGCGGAAAAAACTAGGTAAACCGGCCGTGGCTACTCTCCGAATTAAAGGCTATAATATTGCTAGCAATATTATTATTGAAGTTGCTGATGATGGCCGGGGACTAAATCTAGAGAGCATTAAACAAACGGCTGTAAAACGTAATATTTGTACTTTTGAAGAACTGGCAGAAATGACCGAAAGTCAAGTAAAATCTTTAATTTTTACTCCGGGTTTTTCTACAAAAAAATTTGTTACCGAAGTATCGGGGCGCGGGGTTGGTTTAGATGTAGTTCGCACTAATGTAGAAGCCCTAAAAGGTAGTATTCAAGTAGAGTCTTTACCGGGACAAGGATGCACTTTGAGGCTGCAAATCAGCACGTCTTTAGCTACAGCAAATGTATTAATTGTCATAGTTGAAGGTATTCCTTATGCTCTGCCAGTCGAGTTTGTAGACACGGCACAACAGGTGTCTCAGTCTGAGATATTTGCTATAGAAGGTAAGGAAACTATACTTTCAAAGGGTCAGCCTCTGTCAGTTGCTCATCTGACCGATTTACTAGAAATAAACAATAGACAAGGGTGGCAAAAGAATCGGTATTTGAGACAGGAAACCGGGAGCGAAATTCTGAGAAAAAATCAAAAATACTTCCTAAATTCAGCTTCTTCAAAAATGCCTTGTATTGTTTTGAAAGTTGGGGAGGAAAGATTGGGATTGTTTGTAGATGCTTTGATAGACGAACAGGATGTGGTGATGAAACCTCAAAGTCAATTGCTGAAACGGGTGCGAAATGTTTCGGGTGCCACAATTCTCGGTACTGGGGAAGTTTGTATGGTCCTCAATCCCCACGATTTGATAAAATCTGTACGCCAGCAAGTTTCGTCCCGTGCGGTTTCTGGTGCGCGATCGCAACTTGAGACTGCCAGCAGAAAACAAGTTATACTATTAGCAGAAGACTCGATCGCCACGCGCACTCAAGAAAAGCGCATCCTGGAAGGTGCGGGTTACGAAGTTGTGACTGCGGTAGACGGATTGGATGCTTTCCATAAATTAAAAACTCGCGATTTTGATGCTGTGATTTCTGACATACAAATGCCAAATTTAGACGGTTTGGCCCTGACTATTAAGATTCGGGAGCAAAAAGAATACAGTGAGTTGCCGATAATTTTAGTGACCTCTTTGGCATCGGATGAAGATAAAAAAAGAGGGGCTGATGCGGGGGCAAATGCTTATATTCCTAAAGGTACTTTCAATCAAGATGTGTTGGTAGATACACTCAAAAGGTTAGTTTAGTCATTAGTCATTACTCCTTGGTTATTAGGCATTTGTTATTTACTACCAATTAGCAAGCCCAATGCCCAGTGCCCAGTGCACAATTACCAGTGCATCGATGCTGCTCCAGGCCCAATACTTTGACTACGCGGTTACTGAGCGACTCGTGCTGAGCTTAGCCAATCGCCCTGCGCGCCTTGCCCGCTCAGCTTCGCCGAAGAGAAGTAAGTCGAAGGGCAGCACAAGTGCCCTATTTCCCATTCCCCATTCCTCATTTCCCATTCCCCATTCGCCATTTCCCAGCAAACTGATGTTATCGCCCATTAAACTATTGTTAGTTGAAGATTCTCCAGTAGTTACGCTCGTCCTCAAACGAATTTTTGAGTCCTCGCCAGACATCCAAGTTGTAGGAACCGCTTGCAACGGATTAGAAGGACTAGAATTAATCCCCAAACTTCAGCCCCAAGTAATCTGTACGGATTTGAACATGGCACCAATGAACGGGTTAGAATTTACGGAAGAAGTAATGAAGAAATATCCGCTACCAATTTTAGTAATTAGTGCTTCAGTACAAGCGAATGATACTCACAATGTATTTCAAGTGTTAAACGCTGGTGCATTGGATGTTTTTCCGAAACCGATTGGCGGGTTGGTATCTGATTACGCTCGCCTCGCCAATCAATTAATAGCTAAAGTAAAAATTCTCTCAGGAGTTAAAGTATTTACACGGCATCAAAAAAAAAAGCCAACACAAGACAATAATCAAATTGTAAAAATCAACCAAGCACCAGTTCCTAATTACAAATTTGCCAACGAAAGTGTTAAATCTCCCACTATTAAAGTGTTGGCTATAGGGGCTTCTACAGGGGGACCGCAAGCACTGTACGCAATTATTTCTAAACTTCCGGCTAGTTTTCCCGTGCCTATAATTTGTGTCCAGCACATCAGTGAAGGTTTTTTGCAAGGATTAGTTGATTGGCTGGGTAATGAATCGAAACTGCCAGTTAAGATAGCTTCTTTTGGGGAATTGCCACAAGCAGGGACTGTTTATTTCCCCCCCGAAAAACGTCATTTAGAATTGGACTCTCAAGGGCGATTTGTTTATTCAGAAGCTGCTCCTGTCATGGGACACTGCCCTTCTGTAACGGTGACATTTAAGTCGGTAGCTAATTTTTATAGTCGGGCAGCAGCGGGGGTTTTGCTGACAGGAATGGGTAGAGATGGTGCTGACGGAATGTTGGCTATCGCTAAACAGGGCGGTTTGACAATCGCCCAAGACGAAGCTAGCTGCATTGTCTTCGGAATGCCCAAGGAGGCGATCGCCCTCGGTGCAGCCCAATATATTCTACCTGTCAGTGCGATCGTTCCCTTACTCCTGGCTAAATTAAAAATTTAGGACTTACCCCGCAAAGAGTGCATAATACCCCGCGCCGGAACTGGTTAAAAAAATCGGGGATAAGAAAGCGCGATCGCAACTTTTTAGTTCATTAATTACTCAAATTACTTCATAATTACTCAACACTGAATTTTTTTTCTAAGTCCGATTATTTGATTTTGATAAACTTACCAATTACCTCGCGCAACTTCTCAGCATCAAACGGCTTAGTTAAGTACTCTGTTGCTCCCGCCAAACGCCCCTGTACCTTATCAAAAGCTCCATCTCGCGCTGTCAGCATTACGATCGGCAAATTCTGAAACTGAGGCAAGCTCCGCACCGTGCGGCAGAGTTCCAATCCGTCAATACCAGGCATCGAAACATCGAGCAACAAAACCGAAATTTGTTCGTGATAAATCGTTGACAAAGCATCCACTGCATTGTCTGTTACGAGAACTCGAAACTCTTTACTTAAGGCCTGTTTAACAAGTCCTTGCATCACGACGCTATCATCAACTGCCAAAATAGTTGGTACTTGACTGCTACTTGCAGACATATTCTTCTCCCTGTTTATTTATAGTTCTTGAAAATACAAAACATACTTCCCCCCGTCATTTTTTTAGAGTTGCCTCTGTGCAATAGTTGCCAACCCCGTTGGAACATTAGTAGAAAGTTTAGTCCTGTTTTTTTACCTCAAACTCGAAAAAAGGGATTGGGAGAGTTGTCGCTCAGCGATTACAACAGTTGCAAAATGTGCATCTGGGCCCAGAAACCCTAGAAGGTCGAGTTGGAGTAACTATTGTTACAAAGTTTAACATCTTACCAATCTTTTGTAATTCATTTCCTAACTGTAGTTGAACGACCGTCTAAGGCACAGCTCGCTAAAGGACACTGGTATTGTGGCACACACCCCTGATTTAAATCTACCAGCAAGCCAGCTACCCAGGATTAGATAAGTTTGTTAAAATACAATTAAAGTGATTAAAAAATTCTAGGTAAGCAATCGCGTTATATTTTGGAAAGCTGCTTCCTCTCAACAGAGGCTCTTAGATTTAGAGAGCCGGAGGTATTCAAAAGCATAGTCAACTGGAAGTATAATTTATATAGTCTTAAGATCTGGGGTGCTCTAACTCCGATAACTCAAAAGTTTCCCGATCAGTCAAGAGGTTAGTTTGAATTCGGCGCAAGCAGCCTGCGCCGAAGTTGCGCCCACAGTCTCCCATAACACAATTCATAGCTTGTTTTTCTCTAAAGTATTGAGAAGGGCGGTTGCCAGCAACTAGACGGGCAGTTACACATGATGAAAGCACCCTTGCCTCTTGGTGAAAAAGTGTTCAAGCTCCATAACATTGACTTGTATCAGCTTCTCGGCTCTGCTCCAGACGCCTGCTTGGACAATTTGGTAGGTTTGGCAGCTCAGATCAGCCGAACTCCTATTGCTTTCTTGAGCTTGATTGACGGTAACCGCCACTGGTTGAAGTCGCAGTTAGGTATCGATCAAGCTTTAGCCTACCTTTATCTGAATTTTTGCGCTCGCGCGCTCGACCGAACTCCCGAAGAGTTTGCCGTCGGCTCAAACTCAAACTCCGAATTTGACGGGGCAACTCCCCTGCAAAAACCGCCAGTTGCTCCCCTATCTGCGATCGAACCCCCTGCAAATTCCTTCACGGAACCGCCTGTGGTCATTGTCCGAGACGCTTCCACAGACGTGGGATTTGCCGAGCATCCGCTGACGGTTTCCTACCCCTTGGTGAAATTTTACGCCGGAATCCCAGTCGTCACCTCAGATGGGCAGATGCTGGGAGTGCTATCCGTCATGGACTCAGTACCGAGAGACTTGACAAAAGAAACGATAGAGGGTATTCAAGCTTTGAGTCGGCAAGTTGCGAGTTTGGTGGATCTGCGCTGGCAATTACTCAAAGCCCAGAAACACTTGCCAGAAGTAGAAGATATCACCTCTGACCGCCAGCTAATCTCGGAGTTAGTTCGTGGCTCAAACCCATCCAGCTTGTGTGCCGTACAGACGCCACAGAGCTGCACGAGAATATGCGGAACAACAAAGCTCCCGACGTTCGAGGAAACAGGCAAATCTCAATATTGGTGGGAAACTTCAGCGAGCATCGCGCGTGCAGACGATACCAAACAAATCCCAGAAATTGTTGTCGGCTCCCCGGACACCTCTGATCGCCAACTAACGGCCGCGTCGCTAGAAGAGCGAGCTCGCTTGGGAGCTCTGCAAGCTAAAGTCGGTGCAGCCCTCGGACAAGGCGGGAAAATATCGCCCATCCTCAACCGCTGCACCGAGGCAATGGTAGATTACCTCGACGCCAAAGAGGCGAGTATCTGGACGTTCAACCCGCAGACAGAGCAGTTAGAATTGCAGGCCGATTCAGGACTCACCACCGAAGGGTGGGAACGGGAAATAAAAGATTGGGTGCGAGCAGAACCGGGAAAACTCCAAACGGCTCCTGTCTGCTTACTGTCGAACCCGTCTCTGTGCGCCATTGCCTATCCGCTGATAGTGGAGGAGCGCCTGGTGGGAGTGATGGCTCTGTGCAGTAGCGCTTTGGCAAGCGAGGGAGCGCTAGAAGTTCTGGGCTGCATGGCTAACGCCATCGCCGTGGCGATCGATCGCATCACGGCCCGAGAAGAATTGTTGAGCCGCCGGGAAGGCCTGCTCTTCGGTCTCGCCAGCCAGATGCGGAATTCCCTCGACCTCGACAAAATTTTAGATACGGCTGTCAACGAAATTCGCAGCTTGTTGCAGGTTGACCAGTGCTACTTTTTGTGGTACTCCATCTCGCGAGACGGGCAGCCAAGCTTTGCAATCACCCACGAGGCGGCAAATCCCGAACTGAAAGAGCGGCTTACAGAATACCCGATCGAACAAGTAACCCTGCTGGCCGAGAAAATTTGCCACCGCCAAACGCTCCGGATCGGGGACGCGGCAACAGCACTGTGCATAGAACCGCCCACGCGAGATTTTTTGACCAGTCTCGGGATTTTTTCTAACCTGCTGCTGCCGCTCAAGACTCGCTCCGGTCAAATGGGTGCTGTAGTTTGCAACCATTACAGCAGCCACCGTTCCTGGACGACGAGCGAAGTGGAATTGCTGCAAGCGGTGGTGGATCAACTGGCGATCGCGATCGACCAAGCCGAACTCTACGCCCAAACCCGGGCGGCAGCCTTAGCCGCTCAAACTCAAGCCCGCCAACTGACGGAAACTTTGCAGCAGTTGCAGCAGAAAGAAGCTCAGCTCATCCAAAACGAAAAAATGTCCTCTCTCGGTCTAATGGTCGCCGGCGTCGCCCACGAAATTAACAATCCGGTTAATTTTATTTACGGCAACTTGACTTATTGCAAGCAGTACATGAGGAATTTGCTGGATTTACTGCACTTGTATCAAAAGCACTACCCGGAGCCTTGCCCCGAAATTCTCGACAAAAGCGAAGAAATCGATGTTGATTTCCTAGTGCCGGATTTGCTGAAAATTCTGTCTTCAATAGAGATGGGAACCGAACGCATCCGCCAAATTGTCCTGTCTCTGCGGAACTTTGCGCGGCACGACGAAGCAGAGATGAAGCTGGTGGACATTCACGAAGGGATTGACAGCACGCTGCTGATTTTGCAGAGCCGCCTGAAGTCAAACGGACTCGTACCGGGAATTGAGGTAATTAAAGACTACGGCAACTTGCCGAAGGTAGAGTGCTATCCCGGGCAGCTCAACCAAGTATTTATGAATATTTTGGCGAATGCGATCGACTCTTTGGAAAATCAGCCCCCACCCAAGACGATCAAAATCTCGACGGCGGTGGTGAACCCAGACTCGGAGGCTGGTGAGTCAGGAAAGTCGAGCGGTCAAGTTGTGGTGATTCGGATTCAAGACAGCGGGCCGGGATTGGCCGAAAAAGCTAAATGCCACTTGTTTGACCCTTTCTTTACCACTAAACCTGTGGGCAAGGGTACGGGGCTCGGCTTGTCTATCAGCTACCAGATTGTGGTGGAAAAACACGGAGGAAGCTTGAACTGTATCTCGAAACCGGGACAGGGAGCTGATTTCAGGATTGAAATCCCGGTAGCTCGCCCCCCTGCGATCAAAGAATAAACCGGCCGGCGATCGGTTCCAAAAACATTTTTTAAATTTTATTGTCAAAATGCTTGACAGATTCCAGTGTTTGAATGTTAAGATAGTGAAGGTTAAGACGTTGGGGCGTCGCCAAGTGGTAAGGCAGCTGGTTTTGGTCCAGCCATTCAGAGGTTCGAATCCTTTCGCCCCAGTTAAATTGTGTTCGGTCAATCAATTATTTAACTGATAGTTTAGAGTCACCGCTCGTCCGACGAGAGAAAAACGACTGCCTAACTACAAACCTAATTAGGGGTTGCTCACAGGATATAAGAAACCGGGTTTCTTGCTGCGGATTTGGCCTAAAAGCGTAGATTTGCGATAGAGAAATCGGTTTCTTTGCTCGCCAGTGCGGATTTTTGGCCCAAACACGTTGTTTTGCCTAAGTCCTCATCCAAAAAGAGTGAACCCGCCCTAGCCGCTCTCACTGCAAAGTGCTGGGGCCACGAGCGTTGAGCCGATCGAAAACGTATCGGGAAATTGCCGGAAATGCTGTTTCGTCCTTGGCATAAGCCGGATCGTCTGCGAAAACAACTAAGATATAAATCGCGCGATCGTCTAAAGTTCTGACAAAGGCCGCTTCGCTGCGGGAACCAGAGGTATAGCCAACTTTGGAACCAAAATAAATATTAGTTGGTAAAGATTCGCCGAGAAATCCTTGTATCGAATTGCTGGGGTCATTTTTCCATGCTTTGGGGTCTAAGTCTCTCGTCAGCAAGTAAGCCATTTTGCGGCTGGCGACGCTGGAAACGGCTTGCCTAGTATAGATTTCATATATTAATCTGGCGGCTTGGTCGGTAGTTACTTGATTGCGAATCGGCTGAGAAGGATCGCCCCGCAATTGCAAGTCGCGACCGAGCGGCTGTTCTTGTCTTAAATAGTGTATGGGATAATTTTTGGTGGTTATACGAATATCATTGTATCCAGCAGACTGAAAAAAACTGTTAATTTGATTGCGCTTTTTCAGCCAGGTTTGCAATTCTTCTCCTGCGAGCCGTCCCCCGGATTTTGTATCTGTGATTTTGTCTAAAATCCTGCTGGCTGCATCGTTGTTGGAGACGCGAATCATTTGTTCTAGGTCGTTCGTAAAGGCAGATTCTCTTTGCGTAATGATGCCTTTTTCTAGGGCTGAGTAAAAGGCTGCCATCCAAAATAATTTGGCAACGCTAGCGGGAAATCGGAGAGTTTGATTTTGATATCCGGCGAAGCTGTGAGCTTTGGCATTGCTGACATCAAATAAGGTAATTGATAGGGATTCTGCGGGTAGTCCTTTGCTGGTCGCAATTTTCACAGCTTCATCAACAATCCCTTGCAATTCTTGAGAGTAAACGGGATTGGGAGGTGTTTTGATGTTGTAGCTAAAGGTAGGCTCGCTTTGACGATCGGCTAAATTTTCCGATGGTTCAATTGTCGGAGGCGAGAGTGTTTCTTGAGGCGAGACAGCCTGTTGAGGCAAGATGACTGGCGGTTCTGGGGGACGGCGAATTCTGAACGGTATTGTGACAATCCAACCGATCGCGATCGCCCCCGCAATTAAGCACAGGATGTTACGGTATTTTAAGCGAGAAAATTTCGTCCTGACTCGGCGACGGGATTGGACAGGAGGCTGGCTGCTTTGGCGTCGTGGCCCGATTGGGCCTAGGGGCTCGATTGGGCGTCGGGGGGGAATTGGGCGTGGGCGGCGTCGGCGTTCTACTTGCATTACAGTTTTGTGCTATCAAACTCGCACGATCAGTTTATAATAGGGCGGCATCTAAATGACAAGTCTATCGATCTAGTCCGCTGTTGCCAATTTTATCTGTCTACTAGGCTGATTGAGACTTCTAGTAATTGTAAAATTTTCAGGATAGCACTGAGTTGAAGCAAAATCCTTTGAAAAACATGAGAAATTTTTGGAGTCTGGCTGTTTTCGGATTTGCGATCGTCGGCGTGAATAATTCTTTGATACCTGATGTTTGGGCATTTCAGTCTCAATCTGCTACGGGATATGTTGTTGAGCCACAAACAGCAGGACAGGGCGCGGATGTAGCGTTTTCCTTGACGGGAGAAAGCGAAAATCTGGTAGTAACAAACAAGCAAACTGTTTCCAGTTTCCCGAGTATGTTTTGGGACTTCAACAATTTAGCGGAAATTTCCTATTCCGAATTGCTGAAGGTGCTGGCGAGACGATCGGACTCAAATAATACGGAGAGAGAAACCGCTGCACAACCTGAAGACATAGCACGTTTTGAAAAGGTTGTACAGTATGCAAAACAACAAAATTTGCACGATCGCACGATCGGAGAAATCGTCCAGGCGATCGCCGATAATTTCCTAGGAAAGCCCTACGCCGCAGGTTTGCTGGACGAATCCGGCGAAGAAAAGTTGCTCGTAACTTTGAATAAATTTGATTGCGTTTTATTTGTAGAAACTGTTTTGGCGATCGCCAGGGGCGTAGCAGTACAAGATTACGACTATCAAAATTTTGTCACTCGCATAGAAGAACAGCGGTATTTAAACGGTAAAATCAACGGTTATTGCAGCAGATTGCACTATTTTTCCGAATGGATTAACGACAATCAAAAACGGCAAACTGTGGAAAATATTACTGCTGAATTAGGCGGAGTGCCGATGAATAAAACACTAAATTTCATGAGCCAGCACCGCAGCAGTTACCCGCAAATGGTCAAAGACGAAGCAACTTATCAGTGCATTGTCAGCCAAGAAGCAGACTTAGCCAAAACTACTGTTAATTACATCCCGACAAATCGGATAAAAAGTGTTTATTCTCAGTTAAAGCCAGGGGATATTGTAGCGGTAGCCACGGATGTTAAAGGATTGGATGTCACCCACACCGGTTTAGTCTACCGCAATGCTGACGGCAATATTGGTTTAATTCACGCTTCGCCTGCTGGGGAGGTGACAGTTGCTTACGACTTGCACAGATATATTAGGAGAGTCGAAAGTGCGATCGGCATTGTGGTAGCTAGGGCGAAAACCCCCAATTAAATTGGTTTGTACTCCTAGGGTGTATCAGCTTGCATTATTTTAGCTAAAAATTGAAAATTTCTGTGCTGACACACCCTACAAACTCTCTTGTGGGGTGGACACGCGAGGCGCCTGGAATATAAAATTTAAATGCACAACAGCTTATTGAACAATTTCGCTGCGAGATACCTTACTACTTCTAGCAGGATTTGGGGTTAATTCGGGCGGCGAAACTTGAACACTTCCCCACTCATTCAAAAAGCTTTTCAGCAAAACCTCTTGCTGAGTGCGAAATGTCTCGACATTTGCCCCGCGATTCATAATCACAAACCACACTGTTTCTTGTTTTTGAGTGGGCAATGCTCCGCCCAAAGCGCTAACATTATCCAACGTGCCAGATTTGACTACTGCTAATTTGGGAAGCGCCCGTTCTGCCAGTATTCCTTGATCTTTCCCAACTACAGTTAAGACATCAGCAACTGTCATGCTGTAAGGTTCAAGATAGCGTTCTAAAGCTATAAATAACGCACAAGCAGCCCGGGGAGAAATGAGATTTTCTTCGCTCAATCCCGAACCGTTGACGAGTTGAATTTCTGCCGGAGGAACTCCGGTTGCTGCTGCTGCTTTTTGCGCGACTGTTTTGGCGCCGCCGACAGTATCAGCTAGCATATCTGCCATGAGATTGTTGCTGTACTGATTCATTTTTTTGATCAGTTCGGCAAGGGGCAAAGAATAATGTTTGACTACAGGCTGCACGTCATTGGGAGGTGCTGACAAAACTTTTACAGTACCCTCAATTGCTATTTGGGGTTTTAGCGTATTTGGAGGTAGTGTTTGATACTGGGCGGCGGCTTCGCTGGGCCAGATTTCACTGTTCAATCCTTGTTTGAGCAATTCTCCCGATTTGAGGGGATCAAGTTCAAAATTCATGTAAAACTTATCAACAATTATCAAATTGCCAGTGACTCGCTTGATCCCTTTTTGATTTAAGGCGTTACCGAGGGCGATCGCCTCTTCCCAAACAAACAACGGATCTGCGCTTCCCTCAACAATTAAATCGCCTTTTAATACGCCGTTTTCAATTTTTCCCGTTGTACCAATTAAGGTAATAAATTGATGTTCCGGCCCGAATTCTTGCAGCGCTACGAGAGATGTTGCTACTTTGGTAATAGAAGCGGCTGACAGAGGAACTGTACCTTGATGATTGGCTAGCAAAGTATTGCCCGATTGCATCCAGATCCCTTGGTCTTCTTTGGCAAAACCTTGGGCTGCCAACCCGTTGAGATATTGCTGGATTTTGGTATTTGTGGGGGTTTCGGGATTCTTAGCAGAGACTATTAAGGGCTGAGGCTGACTTGGTTTAACTGGCGGCGGGGAAGATTCAGCTACAGGAGAGGGAGATGCAAGTTGAGGTGATTCAGTAGCGGCGCATCCGGCAATAATTGTGAGAAGGGCGATCGAACTCGCAGCAGTCAAGTAGCGGTTTTTCAGCATTACTTTAATTTTTTTCATCAAATGTACGATCGTCTGTTCGGCACGCCCGATGGAAATTTTAGCACTAGCCCGCGCGTTTTGGAGCATCCGGAGCTGCGTTACCAGAATTGCGAAGCGCTAACAGTAGCTATCTTCTTCTCCATCTTTCTTCGCGCTGTTGGCGTCTTCGGGGTTGGTTAAATAAATATTGTTTAAATACTGCGGGATTTTATACCAATAGCCCGGACTGTTTTTAGTTCGTAATCTGAAACCCTGAATTTTCGTTGGTAGCTCGATTGCCTTGGAGCCTTGAAACCCTTATTCTACGGTTGGTAATCAAAAAATGTTTCAAGTATTGTTATACCAGTTCCCAAAAGCAATGCAACTCTAGGCAAGCTCCCAACCCTTATCTTATAAGTCCTTGCCAATTCTAAAATCTAAAATCTAAAATCTAAAATCTAAAATAGTATGATCTTCAGCGCCTGGGGCCTTCACCCCAGGCCGATCGCTCTCACAAATTTTCGATAAACTGGTTTATCCAGCCATACTCCCTATACTCAGCGGCACCATTTCGCCGTGCATCGTCAGACCTAATAACATCGGCCCGCCCGGTCGAATCAACTCTCCTGTAAGCGCGCAGCGTTCCTCCTGCTGTGCTGTGGCATTAATGCTAGCTCGAATATCCGATCGAGAAAACATCTGCCGATACTCTCCAGACTTCTGCTGCACGTAATTCCAGAGCAAATCTCGAATCAAAGCTTGATAGCCTTGATTGCCTGCGAGCTCTTTAAGTCTCTCTTTGAGTTCTCTTTCGAGTCGAATGCTGGTGACTTCCATTTCGGTGGTTGAGGTTCTAGGTAGGGTATGCATAATTTTTTCTCCGTGACGGGTGGACATATGTGTAATATCAGTGTAGTATGTTTACAGCTAGATTTAAAGCTCTCTTACCACTTTCTGCCTGCTGTGAAATTTCTCCCCACCTACTCCACCTATCAACTGAAGTGCGATCGCCCCAGGGGTCGCTCCGAGTCGTTACGGCACGTCTTTAGGACAGGTTTTGCGACTGTCGCAGCGACCTCGTGGGCGGGCTTGGGCCTAAATAAACACGGTTATAGTGGATTAGGACAAATTGCAGAAATTAATTACAACGAGATAGACCGAGACGGTCTGCAAGTGGCACAGCCATATCGAGATACGCGAAGCGGGAGGTACAGCTAAACGACTGTACCAAGACAGGATGAAAATTTGCATGAAAGCAGTTTTTCTAGCCCCCGCTTCTAAGTAAGAGAAGCGGGGGCATTTGATTGGATATTTGAGAAATTCGATCCGCTTGGGGAACTGGCAAAAAACCAGATGTAGCCAATGCAGACGAAGCACCCAAAATTCAAAATTTACAATCCAAAATCTAAAATCCAAAATTGACGAGGAGGAGCAAGCCGTGACCGTAGTAACTGATGTATTGAGGCAATCTGTGGTGGTGTTTTCTCAGAATTACCTACCAATGAGCCGTGTCAACATCAAACGGGCGATCGTACTTTTGGTAACAGGCAAGGCTGAACCTCTGGATTTTAGCATTGGCAACGGCTGGCTGGTACGATCGCCCAGCACCAGCATCCACGTACCCGAACAAATCCGCTTGACTTTTGGTAACAGGGAACGCCTGTGGAAAGTGCCCCCGGTCAATCGCCGGGAAGTTCTGCGCCGCGACGCTCATTCTTGCCAATACTGCGGTAGCAACCGACATTTGACGCTGGATCACGTGATGCCTCGATCGAAGGGCGGCCCGCATACTTGGGACAATGTGGTGACTGCTTGCGAACGGTGCAATTCTCGTAAGGGCGATCGAACTCCCATAGAAGCTGGAATGACTCTGCGAACTAAGCCGAAAGCCCCCATACACCCCACTGTTGCTTTTGCCGAACTGTTTTGGCACGAATATCAAATAGGGGAATAGGGAATAGGGCATGGGGCATGGGCCAAACAGGTAATTGGTAATTGGTAATTGGTAATAGCTAATAGTTAATAGCTAATTCAGTCCTGTAATTGAAAAGGATTTTAGGTCGCAATAGCAAACTTTTCATTCCGACCTATCCAATGCCCGATGCTCAATTCCCAATTCCCGATGCCCAATTCCCGATGCCCAATTCCCAATTCCCAATTCCCAATTCCCGATTTTCAATTTTAAACTTTCAATTCCAAATTTAGGGCTGTCAATATGCTGAAGTTGACTTACACTGAAACGGGCTTTAACCTGGAGCGTTTGGCTCAATCTCCCGAACAGTTAGTGGCGCTGCGAGTTGTGCTGGCTATGCGAGTTGGTCAAAGCATCAGCGTCGAACCGAGCACTGCGGCATTTTTGCTGCCCGCGAATTTGCCGGCGCTGCCTCTGTTGGAATCTGAGGCGCGCCGAAACGACAACGATGCGATCGAGCTTTGTGTTGCTGATGCTGACTTTGTAGAAGTGACTCTGCGCGGTACGTGGATTTCTGGCGCGTCTGAAGGGGCTGACGGCGTGTTTGCGACTGTGTTGGGCGATCGGGTGGAGTTCTTGCTGCTGAAACTCTGGCTCGAAACTCAGGCTGCTGCGGAGGTTGTTGGGGAAGTCGGCGATTAATATTTGATGTTGAACAAGGAAGAGGGAAGAGGGAAGAAGCAAGAAGGAAATATTTTCTTCATCTGCCACTCCACCACTTTCTCCCTCTTTCTCACTCGCCCACTCTTCCCATCTCCCCTCTGCCATAACAGACAATTTATATGCCTACCAGAGGTGCTGAACCCTCATTTTATGGCGTATAAATTATATTGAAGTAAATGCCCTTATCTTGCAGATTATCGCCTTTATCGCTAATTCTCACCAATGGGAAAGCGTAATCTACGCGCAAGTTCACCCGCTGTATCGGTTCCCAGATTACCCCCAAACCCACACCTGCTAAAAATGTCTCATTGGTTAATTTATTAGGATTGTTCGCAACGTTCAACACCATACCGGCATCCAAAAAAGGAGCCAATTGAAGTTTGGGATTTCCCGAAGCATCGCGCTGCAAAGTAATCCGATCCTCGATCGAAACTCTGAAGCCGTTATCCCCAGAACGGACATTTTGGCGGTAGCCGCGCAAAGATTGCCCGCCGCCAATTACAAATTGCTGGGAAGGCAACAAACTATTAGCTGACAACTGCAAGTCTGCCTGCAAAATTAATAAATGTTTGTCATTCAATCGCTGTACTCGCTGCACTTGACCCAGCCAACTAAAAAATTGTCCGTCGGGATCTGAACCTTCGTTTTGAGTAGCATCAAACAAGCTAGTGCCGATCGTAAATTGCGATCGCAAGGCCCAAGCACCCTGCGGGTCCCGCCGAATGTAGTCCTGTCCCAGCTTAATTGCACTCGTAGTGGTGACACCATTGGAGTCCGGGCCGATGCCAAAAGCATACGGTTCGCCGGCGAGAAAAGTTCTGCCTGTCTGATAAGTAAAACCGGCAGATAAGGCAAATTCTTCGATCGGCGTTCTCCGCAGCGGCTGGCGGTAACTAACTTCAAATAAATGCGATTTTCCTGAAATGTCAAAAGCGTCAAAAGGTGCTTGTACGATACTGTTGCGGTTCGGCGCCGCCCTCAATTGCAAAGTGCCGTTCATCGCATTTAGCGGCACGCGATAGCTGAAATCAAACACATCTGAATCCCCCAGCGATCGATAATAAGCCCCTGCCAGTTCGTCGCCATTTCCTGTTATATTGCGGTGCCGCAAACTAACTCCCAATCTTTCGGAACCGACACTGGGAGGCGAGTAATTGTCAATGCTGAAAGTAGGTTGAAATGGATTAGCTTCCGAGACTCGGACGATCAGAATGCTCTCACCTTCATTATCCCCAGCCCGGAGACTGGCTTCTACATTGTCAAATAAAGGATCGACTCGCAGCAGCCGGAGTTGGTCTTCTAATGAAGCTGTGCTTAAAGGCATTCCGGCACCGAGTCGAATCCGGCTGCGGATGTAACTTGGATTCAATCTTTTAGTTCCTTCTACCTCAATTCTGGCTAGCTTGCCTTCAATCACTTGAATTTGGACTACCCCTGCGGTGATAGTTTGGGGTGGCAAGACTGCTCTCGAAGTGATGTAGCCACGATTGAGGTAAATTTCGGTAATTTTGTCGGCGATTTGTTTGAGTTGTTCTAGGGTGGTAGAACGGCCTTCTAATGGGTTGACTAAGGCATTAATTTCATCTTGGCTTAAAATTGTGCTGCCAACTACTTGAATTTTTTGCACCTCAATAGGTGTATTCGGCAGCGTTGGGGGAACTGGCGACGGGGACGCCGGCGCTACTGTGGGCGGTACTTGGGGAGGTTCTGGGGAAGGCTGCGGGGCTGGTTGCAGAAATCGATCGCGATTTGGATCTTGTTCCGTCGGCGGCGGTGGCAGGTTTGGAGGCAGCGAGGGTTGGTTCTGGGCTAAAACATGATTGCAATGTAGCTGGTTCTGACATTGGGGATCGTTGTCAGCCAGATTTGTTGGTTCGGGCAAGATGCCCGCACCACAAGCAGTTCCATCGATGGTGGAACAGGCATCTTGGCTGTTCTCGGCGGGGTTCGATTGTGTTTCTGGTTCAGGGTTGGTGTCGATCGAATCGGGAAACTGATTTAAGTTGGTTGCTGTTTCATCCTGCTTGATTTCCAGTTTTTGCAGTGCTAATACTTGATTGCCCCTATCTGCTGAGTTGTCAGCGGCGATGGGCAACTGAGAAATATCCTTTGTTTGGGATATAGCTTTATTGGCATAAAAGCAAGCCATCGGGAACCCAGTTAAAAGTGAAATTCCCAACCGAAATAGTGCAATATTTGCATTCGGGCGCATAATTAATAATTTCTCTAAAATAAGTTTGTCGGCTGCTTGACTATGCCAGTTTATCATTTAGTATTAGGCGAAATTTGACCATCAAAATCTCCACAGTCCGCCTTTCAAGATGGCAGAAGTCCGAACAGCCGATCGGTACACAAATTTTAATTTATTTAGGACGATCGACCAAACAACCCGGAACAGGCAAAAATCATCTGTGGTGCTGCCAAATACGGCGCTCGAAACCGAGTTTTTCGTACTTGCTGCACCAGTCATACCATTTGAGATTTGAGATTTGGCAATGACTCGCCCAAAAACGGGTACTGTATCCCGAACGCTCATCAGTGTAGATCCTAAAATTTTAGACTCCTGTTCCTGCTCCCAGATTCAATGCAGCAAGTAAATCTAAAATCTAAAATCTAAAATCGACTGACTGATGGCTATCACCGTTTGGGGCTTGCCTACCGTTGCATTCTTTTTTGAAACTGGTGCTGAATTATTTTCTTGTGATAGGCGTTAACTCACTTGCGACTAAGGGTTCTTGGGATATTTTGCCGAGTTCGACTGAGTTCAACAGTGCTGACCACTTGATCGCTAAACTGGCATCACTGGGAGACTCGATACGCAATTGAGCTAGAGTTGCCAGGTACTCGTACCAGAGACGTTGTTGAGCGAAGATACTGAGCTTGGTGCGATCATCGGGCGATCGCTCCAACTCTGTTTTCACGGTTGGGGCGAGTGCGGTGCGGTTGATCCACCCGGAAACGAGAACATCATCTGTTGTATTTTTTGGGTTGCATTTGATAGTAAAGTACCATTGATAGTTTTTGCCAACTTCCAGGGCTGGCGAGTTGTCGTCGGAGCCGAGGCTGACGCTAACGATACCTGCACGGCTAGTTACCATGCGAAAACTTTTTTTGTATACTGTTTTGTCTCTTTGGTCTGCTAACTCAAACTGAACTATTTTGTCGAGGGGTACGGGAAGGTAGTAGAAAAATGTTGGCTTTGCTGATATGGTTTGCCCCATAGTTGATTGGGGAATCAACGCAGTTAAGGCAGTTGTGGCCGTGGGGCATTCTAAGCCGCGCGTTCCTCCCCCTTCACGCCTTCCCGGTACTCCGTCCTCCGGCGGTTGAAAGCTATTCCACGTGGAACCCGTTGGCTGAATGTTTGGTCTGCTTCCGCTGGATTCAGGGGGTTGAACTGTTTGCCAGTTGAGGGGTAGCTGCGGCCGTGAGGGGCGCGGGACAATGTTTGCGCGGCTGTTGAGAGCCTCTGCTGGTATTAAAAAACTACCGGCGGCAACTGCCTCTAAAGACAGAATTAAGGAAAGAACACCGATATTTAGAGCAGACTTCAAAGCCATGACGAACCTGCCTTTTGATGAACCTAGGAACTTTATCGCACGGTTTTATTCTATCCAAGGTTTTGACGGATATAGTAATCCCTTGTACTTAATTTATATCTTTAGGCAGATACGATTATTTGGGTCGCTCTGATCAACATATAATTCTGTGTTGCGTTTGTCAGTGGTAGCTTAGTAGTTATACTTACTTTCATTCACGGCAGCAGGTTGGGTTGAGCTTGTTAAACCCAACTTTGACAAAGACTAATATTCGGGTTCTTTTAACTCTAGCAAGAGGCTACAACGCGTCTTTTCGTAAAAACACCCGGTTGATGCGTCAATCCTGAATATCAGGAAACTCGGCAATTTTGCTGGTGAACCTCAAGCGATCGGCTACAAGTTACATATCAGGTTTTCTGTACAATACCGGCAAGAAATTTAGCATGAATCTCGATTCACCTGTTCTCTCGGACAAACAGCCTTCGGGGCTGCGGATGGTAAGACCCATCGGAGTCTTGGCACTGCACGGCATTGCTTTTTTAGGAAATAGGTTGTTCGCTGTCGATCGCGCCGAAGGGCTGCTATTGGAGATCGATAGAGAAAGTGACAACACTACTGTTTTGAATCCTTATCAAACGGCTAAGTTTGCGGGCGCAACCGGACTGGCTATTTCGGAAGATACTCTCTGGTTTGCGCGGGATGAGGATATTTGTTGCTGTCGGGGCGCAATTCGGGACGGGGCGATCGCTGAACTCAAGCCGGAACATTTTGTTTCGCTTTCTTATCCTGCTGACGGGATTGCTGTTTGGAAATCTACGCTTTATGTCACTTGCCAGAGATTGGGTTCTATTCTGGTTTTTGACCTGAAAACGGGTCGGGAAATTACTCGGTTTTACGCTCCCGGTATTGGGGTGGAAAATATCACTGTCCGGGATGAGGAACTTTGGGTTTGCGACAAGACTGAGCAAACTGTTTACTGTTTGGAACGGGGAACTGGGGAGATTAAATTTAGTGTTTTGACTCCCTTTGAGTTGCCTTCTGGTTTGGCTTTTCACAAAGATTCCGAGACCGGAGAGGAGGTTCTGTACGTGGCTTATGCCGGGGATGAACTTTACATCCGGGACGACCCGAATTCGGAAGATCCTTTTCAGTTGACGAAGCGCGATCGCACTTTTATTCAGCCTTTGTCTTTTTACTACAATGAAGCTGACCGCTACGCTCTGTCAAACGGTTTTTTGATGGAAATGTCTTATGTGGAGGAACTGTCTCCTCTCGATGAGGTAGAAATCGAAAATTTGGAGTGGCGGATTGCTTTGCCTTCGGAAACTCACCGGCAAAAGGTAAGGAGTGTTACGCCTATCGGAATGCCTTTTACTGAGGAAATTCAGGAAGGAGAACGGGTGGCGGTGTTTAAGTTCGATCGGCTGCACCCTGGGGAACGCCGAATTTTTGGCTGGAAGGCTTTGTTAGAAGTTCGATCGATTAAGTATCAGTTGTCGCCTCGGGATGTCGAAAAGGTTCCGAAGCTGTCCCCAGAGTTTGCCGCTAAGTATTTGGTGGATAATGACAATTTGGCTATGGATACGGAGATTGTGCGATCGGCTGCTGTGGCTGCCATTGGCTCAGAAACTAATATTCTGAGGCAGTTACTGAGCATTCGCAATTTTGTTTACGACCAACTTTCTTACGGGATTAGGCCTCACATTGACACTCCCGATATTGTGCTGCGCCGGGGCATCGGTTCTTGTGGCGAGTACGTGGGCTTGTTGTTGGCTTTGGCTAGGTTAAACGGGATTGCTTGCCGCACGATCGGGCGCTACAAGTGTCCGGCTTTTGCTGACAGAAAAGGTGTGTCGCTGGAGCCGGATTTCAATCACGTTTGGCTGGAATTTTACATTCCGGGTTTTGGCTGGGTGCCGATGGAATCTAATCCTGATGATATTCAAGACAGAGGCCCTTATCCTTTGCGATTTTTTATGGGCTTGGCTTGGTATCACGTAGAAATTGGCAAGGGAATTCGGTTTCAACGTCTCACGAGCGGCGGTCTTCCTTTGAACAAGGAGGATGTTTCCGTGGGAACTCTGGCAATTAATCATGTGAGGTTTACAATTTTGGAAGATTTGCCAGCAGTTTGAATCGAGTGTTAACAATTAACAGTTAGCCGTCAAAATTCAACTGTTAATTGTTAACATTTTTCATCTAAAATCGAAAGTAGAAAATGTAAAATCAGAGGAAGAGGGGTTGTGGAATTTTCGATTGCTAATATTCTAGTTTTAGTGGCCTTTGTACTGCTGGTGACGGTGACTGGCGGGGTCGCTTATTTGACTTCTGTTGAGTGGCGCGATCGCAGGCGGTTAGATAAGGCTAAACGGAAAAAAAAGTAGCTCTTTGCTGTTGACAAAGTGCATATTTTATGATAAAAAACAAGGCGACCTGGTTGGGTCGCCTTGTTTTTTATTTGAGGTATAGCAGAAGTCCGAGGGAAGTCGGAAAAAGGAAGATGCAAGAATCGCCATGGTTTCAGCAATTTAAAATGTCCTAACCGGCTTGGCGGTTGCTATATTTTCACCGCCGATCAAAGAAAGTTCGCTAACATAAACGTTGTAGGTTTGTAATGAGGAGTTGAGTTCTAAGCTGTTGTGCATCTAAAACGCATATTGTATCATACAATATGACCATATTTAGAAAAAGCCAATGCCTAGTAAAAACTTCCTGACTTCCGAGACAAGGGCAACTCTTCAACAAGTATTAAAGGAGCATGAGCATCCAGACATTCGGCAAAGAGCCTTAATTTTTTTATTGCTAAATAGCGGAAATACACAAGCTCAAACTGCTGAACTAATAGGATGCTCTCTGAGAAAGATTGCTTATTGGAGCATTCATGGTGATCCTGATAATTTAGACACTTTTAAAGATAATAGGATGAAGGGTAATTACCGAAAAGCCACAGAACAATACATTAATTTACTTTTAGAAACAGTTGACGTAGAGCCTGAGAAATATGGCTATGAGTTCGGAAGATGGACAACAGCTAGACTGGCAATATATCTAGGAGAGAAGACGGGAATTGAGCTGAGTAGTACCCAAGTAAGGAGGATTTTAAAATCAAAAAAGTATGTTTACCTCTGGGCGAAATACAGCTTAGAGGATAAGCAAGATACCGTAGAAAGGAGTTTATTTAAAAATAAATTAGCTGACTATCTAAGAATTGAAAAAGAATCTCCCGAGCTTTTGCAGGTATGGTTTTGGGATGAAAGTGGATTTAGTTTAAGAGTGATTAGAAGGAAAAACTGGTGTAAAAAAGGAACTCGAAGCAACAAAAGAGGAGACAGACGAAAGGGTCGTATCAATGTCATGGGTGGAGTGAGATATTCAGACAAAAAAAGATGGGTAGATTTTATTCCATCTGGGAATTAGGCTAATTTTTATGCAGTGCTGAAAAATTTTTATGGAGATTTAAGAGCAGAGTGGATATTGCAAGGAAATTTAGCGGAAGATTTTAAAGATAAAGGCTGTAAGTTTGTGATAATTTTGGACAACGCTAGTTTTCATAAAAAAGCAGCGACTTTGCAGAAAATAGCCGAAGAGATGCCGAATTTAATCATAGAGTTTTTGCCCAAGTATAGCCCGGATTATAATTTAGTTGAATTAGTATGGCATTCTGCCAAGGAATATGTTGCTAATAGATTATTTGAATCACTTGAAAAACTAGAATCACTGTTACATAAACTGTTAAATGAAGGAGAACTAATTATGAAATGGAACCGAAAAATAAAAAACAAAGGTAACTTAGTTAATGCAGTTTAGATGTTTGACAGCTTATTAGTTTTATGAGTAGTCACGTTCTCACTACAAAACAATTTGATTGCAGTCGTTCGTTAGCGAAGCCCTCGAAGAGGATCGCACATAAGATGATTCACCGCCAAGACGCCCGCGCCACAACAAATACACCACAACGAACACAGAGGAAAAAAGGGATTTTGGAGTTGGTATTTTAAGTCCACTGTCTGAAAAATGTATTTTCTTGCCAAGCGGCGGCGGTGCGTTTTTCAAGTGCTGCCATTTCTGTTGTGTTCAGGGGTTTGAATGCTTGGGCGACTTTGAAATTTTCTTCTAATTGCTTTACTGAGTCGGCGGCGATGACGCAGCAGTGCACGCCGGGAAGTGAAAGCGTGTAGCCCATTGCTTGGTGCATTCCATCTAAAACACCGTTCTGAAATAATTTGCCGTAAGCTGGTATTTTCATGGCTATGACGCCGATGTTTTTTGCTTTGGCTACTGGTAAAGCGCTGGTAACAAAGGAGCGCGGGTGATGTTTTTCGGCGGCGTTGAGGGAGATTAATGTTGTGTCGAAAGGATAGCGCTCCAAGCCGGCCACAATGATAGCAGGTTCGTGGTGTCCGGTGATGCCGGAAAAACGAATTATTTTTTGCTGTTTGGCTTCTTCGATCGCCTTTATTGCTCCTTTGGCACTGAAAATTTGGTCTAATTCGGCTTGGAATGAGACGTGGTGGAGTTGCCACAAGTCGATCCGATCGGTTTTCAATCTTTTGAGCGATCGCTCTAAGTCTCTCCACGCGCCATCTCTGTCTCTGGCGGAGGTTTTTGTGGCTAGGAATAGGCGCGATCGATATGGTGGCAAAACTTTGCCTAAGTTTTCTTCGCTGGGCCCGTACTCGGCCGCCGTGTCAAAATAACGAATGCCTAGTTCGATCGCGCGTTCAATTTGCACCGCTGCTTCTGCTTCTCTTCCCGGCTGCGACAGCGGTGTTTGTCCGGCCCCTCCCAAACCGAAAATCGGCACTTTCACCCCGGTGTTGCCTAACACTCGTTCTGGCATTTTTACTGTGGCGGCCGCCTTGTTAGTGGGTGCGGCTGCGATTTCCCGATCCTGCTGTTCGATCGCCTTAGCACCTGCAATGCTGCTGGCAACAGCTATACTGCTCAATATAAAATTGCGGCGAGTCTTTTTGCGGGCCATTGTTTCCGTCTCCTCAGAAGATGTGAGAGAAATTAACCGCGTTTGTGTGGGCACAATACATAGATTTTTACCCCAAATCGGATAATTTTCCCCCTCTCCGAGGGAGGAGATGGCCGGGGGAAAATTATTTATGTGCCGATCGACTATTGGTCAATTATCCATGCGCGAATCAGTTCGTTTATCTGTTCTGGTACTTCGTCGTGGGGACAGTGACCAGCTTTGATAAAGTGTTCTGTTAACTGCGGATAGTGTTTGCGAAATTTGGCGCTTCTTTCTGTGGAATTCATCCACGGATCGCCTTCTCCCCACAGCATTAGCAACGGGCAGGTTAATTGACTAAGTAATACGTCAATTTTTTCGCCTTGGGGTGTTCGGAATACGGAGGCGAATACTTTGGGGGCACCGGGATCGCAGGAGGGAAGGTATATTTCTTCTACTAATTGGTCTGTAACGGCGCTTTGGTCGAGATATACTTTTTCTAGGGTTTTCCGAATTGTCGATCGCTGGCGCACGTACTGGAACAGCAGAAAACTTGCCCAATCTTGCTGAAATAAAGTTTTAGCTACTGCAGATATGGCTTTTTGCAAGGGCGGGGCTTCGGGTGCGGGCTGCGGTTCGCTGAAGGGCCCGGCGCTGTTGATTAATATGAGTCCGGCTGCTGATTCGGGGCGCTGGGCTGCTACACACAAGGCGGCGTAGCCTCCGAGGGAGTTGCCGGCTAGTACGGCGGGTCGGCCGATGATGTTGGTGATAAAGTCGTGGAGTTGGTCGCGCCAGAGGTCGCCGCTGTACTGTAATTCGGGTTTTGCCGATCGCCCAAATCCGATCAGGTCGATCGCCCACACCTCAAAGTCTTTGCTCAGCCCGCTGATATTTTTGCGCCAGTGGTCTGTGGAGGCTCCAAAACCGTGAATTAACAGCAGGGGAGGGCGTTCTGGATGCCGAGCGCTCGATCGAACGTAGTATACTGAATGCCCCCGCCACTGCCAGTAAGTGCCGGCTATGGGGGCTGTGGTGATGGCTGGGGTTGTTTGCATGATGTAAAGAAATAATTATTTACTTTAACTATTGTATCGCGACGCTCAGATTTATAAAGTTTGGCATCCGCGCCGGGGTTCCGCTAGCAAAGGATTCGTCAATGTGAGCGAGTTGGGAGCTGGCGATCTTACGCACTCAGGATTAATAAGTTTTGTAACGAATATTGATTTTGTGAGGGGCGTAGCAAGGGGAGATGTTTTGCCCGATTGCATTTGGGAAAATAAATCGGGTTTTGGCTGCAACATACCTAGGTATGATGATTGTGCTGTGTGGCGGTAAGAGATAGCTCTGGGGCGATGGGTGCAAAGCTTGGCGGCGAGGGTCGAACCTGATTGGTGAGGGTCAAGGGATCGACTTTTTTATAGTTATTTCCGAGCTTTTACAGGTGGGGATCGTTTGTTCAAAAGGTGTTGACGGCTTGGGGGATGCAGCGAACCTAAGCGTTGCGAGTTGGCAAAAGCTGAAATCAAAAATTTCGTGGCTGGGAGAAGTTATAAGTAAAATTACTGATGGTTCTCTGCAGAAGTTTCTCAGAATCCCTGAATATTTTGTGACGTTGTTTGCTGTTCTTAATTGCTTTGATCCTCTAATATAGAAGTAGAGCTGCGCCGCTCAATTAATTAGCATTTTGAATACTAGGGAGCCAACTATGCAGGGTGTGAACTTTATCCACCTGAAAGTTAGGGAGTTTTCTGAGTGATTGCTATTTCACCCCGTCCCGTCGGACGCAATTGGATTACGATTAGCTTCGCTTCTACTCTATACCTTTGTCCTATTTTGGATCTGCTCCTAGCAGAGGTGCCAGATTACTGGCAAGCAGAATTGCGGTTGGGGCTTCAAGAAGCTTTGGTAAATGCTGCTAAGCATGGAAACAAATTAGACCCCGGTAAAACTGTTGGAGTCCGTTTTTCGATCGTCCAAAACCAATATTGGTGGGTGATATCGGATGAAGGTTCTGGCTTTAATGCCCCTTGCAGTTGTAACCTTTATACCGATGATTGCGACAATCTCCTCGCAGAGGACGTTGCAGATGACTCTGGACTACCTCATGTGGAACAGGAATGTGGTAGGGGGTTGTTTATTCTTTACCAAATATTCGATCGGGTAGAGTGGAATGCTCAAGGTACAGAGTTACGGCTGTGCAAAGAACTTTCCAGTCGCTACCGGCTGCCTCGCTTGCGCTAGAACTGCTATTTGGCAGCAGTTTTAACCTCAGCTAAACCGGGAAAATTTTTCGTTCTCGGGCTGAAGTTTGCAGTGAGAATTTGAACGTTCTGGCTATTGATAGCTGATCATAATGCAAAATGTGAGTTTTGAGTTAAAAAAGTATAAATCTTTTGAACTCACAATCGCGCTGCTCGATCGAGCGGCGCGATTGTCTAAGTTTTGAGCGACTACTCAAGCCAAAACTCAACACCCCCAAGCGTTACGAAGAACGAAGCAATCTAATTATTTGCCGTGGGTGGGACAGGGAGGAGCAGATATCGATCGATCCAGCCATCCTGCTGCTTGGTTTAAGCGCGGGAGAGCTTCTTCGGGCTGTTTTTTGAGCAAAAAGACCAAAGCGGCCGCAGCTTGCTCGCAGGCCCGCGCGGAACGGTTGGCTTTGAGGCGGTGCCAATCTTTTTCGTGGATGGCGAGGCGCGCGGCTAGAGCTTGGGCCAGTTCTACCGTGCTCAGCTCGTTGAGGTTGACAGTTTGGGTTGTTTGTGTAGTTTCAAGCATAGGTGGTAAGGAAGAAGGAAGAAGGAAGAAGGAAGAAGGAAGAAGGAAAATGCGATAAAATCAATGGTTTCAGCAATTAAAAACGTTTTAAATGCCGATAAAGTTGCTATACTTATCTCTATTTGGCTAGAGTTCGTTAATTTAGAAAATATACTGCATATAATAACAACTTAATTGGAAATCGGTTTTTTTTATTATTATTGTCAGGTTTGCAGATCGAAATGCCTCAACAGCCGTCAGAGTTAAATCCGGAAGAGCAAGAAAGCGAGTTTGTTCAAGCGCTCGCAGCAGTAGAGCGATCGCTCGCGGCAGTCAAAGAACGGTACACTCAAATTCAGGTCGATCGACAGCGCCAAGTCGAACTCGGCCATCGGCGCGAAGAAATCCGCCAGTCGGGACGCCCAAATCCATTGCCGCAACTCAAAAAAGAATTGCGGGAAATTGAGCAAGAATTGGAAACTATCGAGTTGAATTTAGAAAGCAGCCTGTTTTCTTGGGGAAGCATAAAACAACCTTTTTGGCAAGCAGTTCGCTTTGGGGGACTCGGTATTTTGATCGGTTGGATTTTGAAATCCTATGCAGGTTGAACTATGTTGAGATTTAGGATTTTTTTATTTACCGCAGAGGGCGCAGAGGGCGCAGAGGAAGAGAAAAGAGATAAAGATGGTGCAAAATAAATATTAAATAAACAGGAGTGGAGATGACAAATCAACGAATTGCAGCAATTTTGCGCGCAGGTGAACCCGACGAAACTGTAACTGTTCAAGGTTGGGTTCGTACCAAACGCGAATTGAAAGAATTTGCCTTTGTGGAAGTCAACGATGGTTCGGCGATGGCTAACTTGCAAGTAGTCATAAATTCCGATTTGCCAGACTTTGAAAATGTACTGAAACAACTGAATACAGGTGCATCTTTAGAAGTGTCGGGAGTGCTGGTAGCATCTCCGGCGAAGGGACAGCGAATTGAGTTGAAAGCCTCACAAGTACAAGTTTACGGCGATGCAGACCCGCAAACTTATCCGCTGCAAAAAAAGCGCCATTCCTTTGAATTTTTGCGGACAATCGCGCATTTGCGGCCGCGCACAAACACCCACGGTGCTGTCTTTCGAGTCCGCAATGCTTGTTCGGCGGCGGTACACCAATTTTTTCAAGAACGCGGTTTTTTGTGGGTTCACACTCCGATTATTGCTGCTAGCGACTGCGAAGGTGCGGGGGAAATGTTCGCCGTTACCAACTTTGATTTAAAGAATGTGCCGCGCACTGATTCGCAAGAGGTTGATTATGCTAAAGACTTTTTTGGAAAGCGCGCCTATTTAACAGTTAGCGGCCAGTTGGAAGCGGAAGTTATGGCGCTGGCTTTCGGAAATGTTTACACTTTCGGGCCGACTTTCCGAGCGGAAAATTCTAATACTTCGCGACATTTGGCTGAGTTTTGGATGATTGAACCGGAGATGGCTTTCTGCGATCTGCAGGGAAATATGGATCTGGCTGAGGCGTTTTTAAAGTACATTTTTAAATACGTTTTGGAGCATTGCCCGGAAGATATGGAGTTTTTCAACGAGCGCATTGACAAAACGGTTTTGGCTACTGCTGAAAATATCATTAATAATCAGTTCGAGCGGATTACTTATACGGAGGCGATCGCACTTTTGGAAAAAGCAGACAAAAAGTTTGATTTTCCGGTAAGTTGGGGTTTAGATTTGCAGTCGGAGCACGAGCGTTATTTGGCTGAGGACTTGTTTAAAAAGCCGACAATTGTCAGCGACTATCCCGTCGGGATTAAAGCATTTTATATGCGTTTAAATGATGACGAGAAAACGGTGCGAGCAATGGATGTTTTGGCTCCTAATATTGGGGAAATTATCGGCGGTTCGCAGCGGGAAGAAAGGCTGGATGTGTTGGAGCGGCGCATGGAAGCGCAGGGTATGAATAAGGAGGAATTGTGGTGGTATTTGGATTTGCGCCGCTACGGTACTGTGCCTCACGCTGGGTTTGGTTTGGGATTTGAACGGTTGGTGCAGTTTATGACGGGAATGGGGAATATTCGGGATGTGATTCCATTTCCGAGAGCGCCTTTGAGCATTGATTTTTAGTTGAGGATTGTTTGTAGTGAGGACTAAAGTCAGAGCGAGTTTTAGGAGGACTTTAATCATCACTACAAACACCTTCTTTTCCAATCTAAAATATAAAATATAAAATCTCAAATGGTATGAGCTAATGGTACTTCAAATCCCATCGAGTTCCAAAGCACCAACTGTCACCTGGGAAGCCTTACCAGCCGACTTTGTTTTACCCGACGATCCGGTGGAAAATATTCAACAACCACCCCTTGCGGCCGCTCTCACCGATGCTCTGGGAGCCGCTGGACGCATTGGGCCGATCGCCCTCATCGCTTCCAATTTTGGACTGGTAGCGACAGTAAATAAGCAGATTGTAGTCAAAGCACCGGATTGGTTTTACGTGCCGCAAGTGCATCCAGTTGCTGAGGGGACGATTCGCCGCAGCTACACGCCGAATTTGGAGGGTGCGCCGGTATCGGTGGTGATGGAGTTTTTGTCTAATGAAGATTACAGCGAATTGTCTGTGCGATCGACTCCTCCCTACGGCAAGCTCTACTTCTACGAACAGATTCTGCAAGTGCCCACCTACGTCACCTACGACCCCTACGAGCCCAAGCTGGAAGTGCGGTATCTGCAAAATGGAGCCTATGAAACGCAGGCTGCTGATGCTGAGGGACGGGTGCGGATTCCTGAGTTGGATTTGTGGCTGGGGATTTGGTCGGGGGAACGGCTGGGCCAAACTATTAACTGGCTGCGCTGGTGGGATTCGCAGGGAAATTTGCTGCTGTGGAGTTCGGAACAGGCCCAGCAGGAACGGCTGCGGGCTCAACAGGAACGCCAGCGGGCGGATGTATTGGCGGCAAAGTTGCGGGAGTTGGGTGTCGATCCCGATCGGCTGGCTTGAACGGGCGGGATGTTCGTTAGTTAGCCGTAGGGTGCGTCGCGATCGAACTTTCTGTATAGCTCCCTGATTTGGGTAGATAGGCTGAAACTTTCTGTATAGCTCCCTGATTTGGGTAGATAGGCTGAAACTTTCTGTATAGCTCCCTGATTGGGGTGGATAGGTCGAAAGTTTCTGTATAGCTTCCTTTGTAATTCATAAGTTAACCTGATTGCATCGAATCGACCAGTGATTTTCTCAAAAGAATTCTAAAGGACCGAATTTTCAGTCGATGGTCTGAATAGATCTTGAACCAAACCCATGCCAATCCGCCGGATGCTTCGTCCTAGGATGCCGGTGAATTCCAGATCGCCACTCAGGAGTCGGGTGACGAGTCGGGTGCCTTTGGGATGTTTGACACCATATTTAGAGCAAAGTTTGGGAAAGCGATAGAACATAAAGGCGAGCTGACGGGCGGCGTCGAAGTTGGTGGCAAACTCAGCATGGATGCGATCGCTATATTGGTGCACCTTCCCTTCGGCCACACAGTTGCCAGCAATCACGCCACTTCTGACCGCATGGAGGATGCCATCCCCAAACACCGGGTTAATCAACCCCGCCGCATCACCCGCTAGCAATAGTCGTCCATCGGTCGTATGCAAGGGTTCTGGGCCATTCCAGATGGGCAAGGGATGGGCATAAAACTTCAAGGCTTCTCGGTGGTAGGGAATTTGCAAATGATCCATATATTCAAAAATCGTGCGCTGAATTTCCCCACGGGCCTTGGGATCCTGGCGGGCATCCCGATAGCGGGAATGGAACACGCCTGCGCCAATATTGAGGTGATTGGCTTTTGGGAAAATCCAGGCATAGCCACGGGGAATGGCACCATATTCCACATGGATCGTGTCGGGCTTGAGAATGGGGTGGTTGGCATCCCATGCGTGGGGGAGTTCGATTTCCATGCCCAGGGCGATCACCGGATTCTGTCGCAACTTGGCAATCTTAGCCACAATTCCATTCGCGCCATCTGCCCCAATCACCTGGCAGGCCGTTGCCACAAACTCCCCTCCTTGACCAGAATCCCCATTGGCTTTCATGGCCTTTGCCCGCACCGTTACCCGGCTTGATTCCAGTTCCACAGATCGCACCGCTAACCCATCCCGCAGTTCTACCCCTGCCTGAACAGCCCGAAGAGCCAAAGCTCGGTCAAACAGAGTCCGCTGCACCATCCAGAGAGAATAGTGGTCATCGCTATCGGGCAGATTCATCGCCCCCAGGTAGGGATCGCCAAACTGCCAGGTATGCCGCATATACCGCACATTGCATTCCACCACTGCATCAGGAACCAGATCCTGGAGGACTTGGTGGATGGCAACCGGCGTTCCCCCACCGCAGGGTTTATGGCGAGGCAAGGAATATTTTTCTAGCAAAGCAACTTTCAACCCCCGCTGGGCAGCCGTTGTCGCTGCCACCGTCCCCGCTGGGCCCGCACCACACACAATCAAGTCATAATGGGTCATTCGGTCTTTCCTATGCTTCTGAGTCAGTAACATTTAATCAGAAACTGCCAATGATTTCGCTGAATTCCGTTTCCATACTGGGAGAGTTAGTCAACTTCATCAGGGAGTGCAATATGAAATTTCTGATTGGTGTCTTGGTCAGTGCATTGGGAGCATCTCTGCGGAGAGTAAAAAGCATTTTTTGTTTAAGTGCGAGCTCTTGAAGTGCTCGCACAGGCTTATAGTATGTAGGGAGCTCTTGCGTCGTCGCACTACAAAAGCTTGCGCACAGATGCTCCCAGTACATTGTTAGTCCTGATGACCCTATTATAACCCGCGATCGCGGCGAATCCACCCGCTGGCGATCGGTCTTTCACTGAGTATGAAGCCTATTTACATCCCGCCCAAGAAGCCGATCCAGAACTCAAGGTGCAATCCATAGCCTATGGTAAGCTACGGTTCCCGCGCCATCTGAGTTCCGGCAATTTTGAGTTCCAAGTGTCGGGCGTTGATGCGGCCAATGTGACCGCATTTCACATCCATTGCGGCGCACCGGGTGTGTTGGAACCGATCGTTGTGGACTTTTGGCAGTAGTTAGCCGTAGGGTGCGTCGAAGAAAGAAAATTTACAAAGAAAGAGCGACAATCTCACAGCGACGCACCACACAATAGTCAGGTGCGTCGAAGAAAGAAAATTCACAAAGAAAGAGCGAAGTTTCAGCAGCGACGCACCCTACAAAATACTTCCGAAAATGGAGGCAGAGCCTCCGGAGCTGCGTTACCAGGCTCTGCCTGGTAACGAGTAGACGAGTAAATAAATTAAGTTGCTGGGGGAATTGTGATATCAACAGATTGCACTTTTACCGAAGTTCCCAAACTCGATAAGGGCGGTTGAATTGCTGCCGTATTTCCCACTACTAATGTTACCAGATTCTCGGGTTTCAAGTAAGTCTTGGCTACGCGCTGCACGTCGGCAATTGTTGCTGCTTCGATGCTGCGGCGGTAGCGGAAAATGAAATCTTCGGGATAACCGTAGTATTCGTAGCGGATTAATCGCGACAAAGTTTGACTAGGATTTTCAAATTTGAAGATGAAAGAATTCAGGGTGGAATCTTTAGCAAAAGCTAATTCTGCCGGGGTAATTGGTTCGGTGCGGATACGATCGATCTCCGCGCGAATTGCCTGGATAAACGGTACTGTTGCGTCCGATCGCGTTTGGCCTCCAGCGAAAAACACCCCCGGATAGTCATATCTCGGACTCCAAGCTGCGTATACTGAATAAGCTAAGCCTTGGCGCGATCGCACGTTATTAAACAAACGGCCACCGAAACCGTTGAGAACCCCATTCATCACGTCCAAAGCACCGTAATCTGGACTGCTGAGCATTCCGCCCAAATGTCCCATTTGCACGTAACTTTGACTTAATTGCGGCTGATTTACCAAAAATATGCCGCCCCCATTTGCTGGCGATACCCTTGGTAGCGCAGGCACTTCTGCATTTTGAGTCGGTTGCCAGTTGCCAAATTTTTGCTCGACGAGCGATCGCATTTTAGCGGTATCAAAGTCGCCAGAAATACCCAAAATCATATTCTTGGGGTGGAAATATTTCTGGTAGAAACTCACCACATCGTCGCGGGAAATATTGGCGAGGGTTTTGTATTCTACCGTGCGCGCGTAAGGACTGCGATCGCCATAAATTAACTTTTCAAACTCGCGGCCGGTAATCTCGTTAGGGTCGTCATTGCGGCGGGCGATCGCACCTTGAGTTTGGTTTTTTGCTAAATCTAACTTTTCCTTAGCAAATATTGGTTCCCGAATCACTTCCGAAAATAAGTCAAACACGGGTTCCAAATCTTCAGCTAAAGCACTAAAATTAGCGGTGCCAGAAGCAACATCAATTCCCGTTTCTACCGAAGCTGCTCGCTGTTCTAGCAACTGATTTAGTTCATCAGCCGTATGTCGGCTCGTGCCGCCAGTTCGCATCACTTCTCCCGTCAAACTTCCGAGTCCAATTTTATCGGCAGGTTCAAAGCGCTCGCCCGTGCGAAATAGCGCCGTTCCCCCGACTAACGGGAGTTCCCGGTCTTCCATAAGATACACCCGGATACCATTTTTCAGCTCGAAGCGAGTATATTTAGGCAGTTTAATTTCTGGCACCGCCGGGAATGTTAATTCGTCGTAGTGTTTCGGTGCCGCTGCAAAGGAAGGTAACAAATTAAACGTGCCCAGTGAAACAGTAAAAAAGCAAAGCGACAGCAGAAATAACTTTACTTTTTTCAGTCTCAATTTAGTCCTTTTCATTCTTTCTCCTAAGTTATACATTCTGACAAATGTTGACTGTTGACTGACAAATGTTAACTGTTGACTGTTGACTGTTGACTGTTCGCTGTCCGCTGGAAAGCTCACCACTGACAACAGATAACTGACAACAGATAACTGACAACTGCCAACAGTCAACTGCCAACAGTCAACTGACAACAGTCAACTGACAACAGTCAACTGACAACAGTCAACAGTCAACTGACTTCTTACAGTGACAAAAGCTTACCAATCGTGCGATTTTCCGGGCGGAAAGTTGCCTGAGCGACACGCTGAATGTCAGCAGGAGTAACAGCCGCAATCGCATCCAATTCCTTGAACAAATTTCGCCACGAACCGGTGTTTACTTGATAGTCCACCAGCGCAAATGCCATGCCCATATTAGAATTTAGCGATCGCAACAAACCGGCTCTCGCCTGAGTTTTCACGCGATCCAATTCCAAAGCAGAAACCGGCTCAGTTTTCAGGCGCTGGATTTCCTTGCTCAAAGCTGCTGCTACTTCATCAACCGTACGGCCCGGAGCAGTTTGAGCGTAAAATAACATCAAATTCGGATACTTTTCCCCTGGATAACCGCTGGAACCTTGAGCCACCAGCGCCAATTGCTGCTCTTCTACCAAAGATTTGTAAAGCCGAGAAGTGCGGCCATCGCTGAGCAAAGAACCAATCATTTCATAAATCGCATTGTCGGGATGATTCATCGCCGGTTTGTGGTATCCTTCCAAATACCAAGGTTGAGTTTTTAATTGCAGCGTGACTTCTTGAGTTTGCGTTTGGGGAGGTTCGACAATCTGCAATTCTGGAGGCGCTGGTTTCGCCTTGTAACGGCCGAAATAAATTTGAGCGAGTCGCTTCACCTCCGAAGCTTTCACGTCTCCTACCACCGCAACAGTCAGTTTGCTGGGGACGTAGTGAGTCTCGAAAAACTTCTGCACGTCGCTGCGGCGGAGGTTTTGAATGTCTTCAGTGGAGCCAATTACAGGGCGACGGTAGGGATGAGCAGAGAAAGCTTTGTTGGCAAAAACTTCAACCATTTGTCCGATCGGAGAATTCTCGGTTCGCAGCCTGCGCTCTTCTAAAATTACCTGTTTTTCTTTGTAAAATTCCCGAAATACTGGTTCTAGAAATCGCTCGGATTCCAGCGACATCCACATTTCTAACTTGTTAGCTGGAAGGCTGTAAAAATACATTGTGGCGTCGGTGGAAGTAGCGGCATTTAGTCCGACTCCGCCTGCTTGTTCGACTATTTTGCCGAGTTCGTTGCGCTTGACAAATTGCGAAGCTTCGGCTTCAATTTTGTCAAATTCGGCTTTTAATTTGGCGACTTCTTCAGTTTTGCCGCTGGCCTTGGCTGCTTGCATTTGCTCGAAGAGTTGGTCTTGTTTTTCTAGCAGCGGCTTTTCGGCTTGGTAGTCGGTAGTGCCGATTTTTGGCGTGCCTTTGAAGGCTAAATGTTCGAGATAGTGAGCTACTCCTGTTTGGCCGTCGGGTTCGTTTGCGCCGCCGACATCGGCGTGAATCAGAAACGATGCTACGGGCGCTCTGGGCCTTTCGAGTACGATGAATTTCATACCGTTGTCGAGCTTAAATTCGCTGACTTGGCTGATTACTCGATCGAGCGACGGTTGAACAGAGACTGCTTGGGAGCCGCTAGCGGGGTTGGGGCGGGCGAGGGCTATTTCGGGGGAAAGTCCCCACCACAGCAGTACAGCGGCCAGCAGGGAGGCTATGAATCGAGTTTGGCGATCGGGCGATTCCCTACGGGATAGCTTCGCTTCACGGGGTTTTTGGAACTGCGGGGTCATTCGATTTTAGATTTTAGATTTTAGATTTTGGAGTGTCAAACAAAAAAATGTTTGTGCTCGGTGGCCAGGGATTCTTTTCTCAGGATAAAGATTTTTGGAGGCATAAGCGATCTGTTGCGCTGCAGATGTTACGCTGATACAGCAAATCTCAAAAAGGGTCTGGAGCCCGGCCAGGAGTTTTAAGTTTGGGATAAAAGCCGCGCACAACTTAAAACTTAACATTATTTAGCCCTTCAGTCCCGAACCCGTAGTTCCAAGTCGCCAATTACCGATTGCAAAGCCATGCGAATTTTTAATCAGTCTCCTCCTTCTGAAACAGAAACCAAGAAGCGGATTTTACAAGCCGCTCAGCGGTTGTTTGCCCGCAGCGGATACGACGGCACGACAACTCGCGATTTAGCAGCGGCGGCGGGGGTGGCCGAGGGTACGCTATTTCGGCATTTTGATAATAAAAAAGCGATTTTGATTGAGGTGGCGACGGAAGGATGGGTGGAGTTGCTGACGGATTTGCTGACTGAATTAAGCGAGATGGGCAGTTACAAAGCAGTGGCTCAGGTGATGCGGCGGCGGATGCTGAATATCCGCGAGAATAGCGACATGATGCGGGTGTGTTTTTTGGAGGCACAATTTCACCCGGATTTGCGCGACAGAATTCAGTTGGAAGTCATCGGAAAAATGAGCGAGGTGGCGGAGGCTTTTTTTGAAACGGCGATGGAAAAAGGAGTTTATCGGAAGATGAATCCGAAGATTGTCGCTCAGGTATTTTTGGGAATGTTTGCAGTCGCGGGTTTTAGTCAAAATACGATTATGGAGCCGAATGCTTCACCGCAGCAAATGCAGGAAATGGCTGAAGGACTCGCAGATATTTTTCTGAATGGGGTTTTGCAGAAAGATGAATAATTAGGGCAACAGGGAAAAGTTGTTATGGGCAAAATTTTGCACTATTCTATTCGGCCGCTAACGCAGGAAGACGAGCCTTTCCTGTGGCAAATGCTCTATGAAGCGGCGCACATGGCAGAAGAAGGCGAATCAACGGTGCAAGCGGTTGTGAATCATCCTTTAATTGCAAAATATGTCCAGAATTGGGGACGTGCAAACGATCTGGGCTTCGCAGCGATCGAATTGAACGGGAGCCAGCCAGTAGGAGCCGCGTGGCTGCGTTTGTTGACAGGGGATGACAAGGGGTTTGGCTGGGTTGACGATACTACCCCGGAATTGGCGATCGCCGTTCTTCCAGAATATACAAATCAGGGTGTAGGAACGCAGTTGCTGGCTCGTTTGTTGTCAGCAGCCAAAGTTTCTTATCGATCGGTATCTCTGAGTGTCAGAAGCTCAAATCGCGCCCTGAGTTTGTACGAGCGATCGGGCTTTAAAGTCATTGAGGGAAGCGAGACAATCAACCGCACAGGAGGGACATCATTCACCATGAAAGTTGATTTTGATTAAGTGAATTATTACTCTATAAATTCGTACATTTGCTGTACCCAATTCTCTCGATTTTCCTGCCATTCATCCGTCATTACTTCCCAAGTTGTATTGCTTTCAAGTTCCAGCAGTAGACTTGATACTTCTTCAAGCGTCGATGCTATATGACCTTCTTTTATCCAACTTTCACGGATCATTTTCCAGAGACTTTGTACCGCTTCTCGCTGATAATTTGATTCTAATTCAACTAGCAATTTGGCTAGGTGTTTTTCGTCAAAGGTGGCTGACACCTCGCTCATCCAACAGTTGCGACGTTCTTTCCATTCTTCCGTCACTGCATCCCCGTTTAGGTGGGCTTGAAACTCTAACAGTAATTTGTTTAGTTCTACCATATTTAATTTTGTCTTGTTTGCAGTTTGTGCTATATTTGTACAAATTTTATTGATTTAGACTGTTGGTTTTTTATAATGAGCGATGTGGCTGAGGCTTTTTTGAAACGGCGATGAAAAAAGAAGTTTATTCAAAGATGAATCCGAAGATTATCGCTCAGGTATTTTTGGGAATGTTGGCAGTCGCAGGTTTCAGTCAAAATACGATTATGGAGCCGAATGCTTCTCGGCAGCAAATGCAGGAAATGGCTGAAGGAGTCGCAGATATTTTTCTGAATGGGGTTTTGCTGAAAGATGAAGAATTAGTGATTAGTCATTAGGAAATTTTAGAGCCTGGGAACGCATATCTACAGGCTCAGACTCCTCAAAACTACTCCTTAAACCTGTGCATTTGCTGTACCCAATTCTCGCGATTCTGCTGCCATTCATCAGCCATAGCTTCCGAATTTATATTGGTTTCTAGTTCCAGCAATAAACTTGATACTTCTTGAACAATCGATGCTGCCAGACATTCTTCTACCCAACGGTTCCGACGCTCTTCCCACTGAATATCCACCGATTTACCCTGCAAGTTAGATTGCCATTCAACTAGCAATTCTGATAGATATGTCAGGTTAACTGATGCTGCCACATCGCTCACCCAACTTGGCCGGCGCTCTTTCCATTCTTTTTTCACTCCTTCCGATTTGAGGTTGCTTTCAAGCTCTAACACTAACTGATTTAGTTCTACCATCTTAAATGTTTGACTTTTTGTAGTTTGTGATACAATTATACCATGAGTTTGAATAAACAGAGTGTTAATTTTTTGACAGATGGCGGTCGCAGTGAAACTACAGAATAGATAACTGAATAATGAGCGATGAATTTACTTTAGATATGCTAGACCTTCCCAGCGGTTGGAGGCGCGGGGAAGGTGACTGGACAGGAGTGGGGGCGGCTCTTGCTAGAGGGGAAACTGTAGAAGTAATTCAAGAAGTGGGTTCTACTTTGTGGCAAAACAGTCTGCCAGAAAAACATTCTTTGTATTGGGAGGGGGAAAATCTCTCAACTATCAAAGCCCGAATTTGGATTAGTTTTACGCAGAGAAGATTTTCGCCGGAATCTGCTTTACCAAAGGTTCAGTTGCATCCAAGAGTGTTGTGGATAGGGATAGGTTGCGAACGCGGAACAGATAGAGAATTAATCGAAACTGCGATTAAACAAGTATGTCGTGCTTATCATTTAGCCGAAAGTGCGATCGCAGGTATTGCTACAATAGACACTAAAGCAGGTGAAGTCGGCTTGTTAGAACTTTGTCAAGAGCGAAACTGGCCGTTAAAAACCTTTGCGGCTGAAATTTTAAGTTCCGTAGAAGTCCCCAATCCTTCAAATATTGCAGCAAAAGCAGTCGGGACGCCCAGCGTAGCAGAAGCTGCGGCACTTTGTGCAGTTAGAGAAGAAAATTTAACCGCAGATGAACGCGAATATACGCAGATATCCATCAATCATCAGCGTCCATCTGCGTTAATCGGCGGTTCAAATCCCCTCTTAGTCCCTAAACAAATATTTCGCAGCAAAAATCCCCCCCTTTCACAAGGAGGGGTTAGGGCGGGTTCTGCGGTAACAGTAGCGGTTGCAGTTTGCCCGATCGAGTATCTGGGATAATGTATTACTGAGACAAAGTATTGGCATTCACAAATCGACCAATCACCCCAGAAACGAATGACAAAACAATCGAACCAAACAAAGCCGGCCAAAAACCGTTAACCGCAAAGCCGATATTGAACGCATCCGCCAACCACGAAGCCAGGGAAAGCGAAATTGCATTCACAACGAATAAAAACAAACCTAAACTAATAATGGTCAAAGGCAGCGTCAGCAATGTAAGAAGCGGTCTGACAACCGCGTTCACCAATCCGATAACAACAGCAGCCACCATCGCCGCCGGAAAGCTAACCACCGAAATACCTGGTACAATGTTAGCGGTAATGATCAGAGAAACCGCTGCTACTATCCAAGTTAAGAAAAAACTTAGCATATCTTTTTTTCCATCTCCATCACTATTAATTAAGATTGTAACTGTTTAGTCGATCGACCAAAGTTCGGGATACACTACGAAATACCCACCTTGCGAGAATATCAGACTTATGAAACTCCGGCAACTAGCAGCATTCCTTTTGGCGCTAACTATCTTCATCCTGCCGCAGCCAGCCCAGGCTCAATCTAAATATTACGCTCCGCCGTTGTCCTTTAGCAACGCCGAACTGACAAGACGCGATTTTTCCGGTCAAATGCTGCGCTCTGCCGAGTTTTCTAACGCTAATATGGACTTGACTAATTTTTCTAATGCCGATTTGCGGGGAGCAATTATGAGCGCTTCGGTGATGACTCAGGCAAATTTGCACGGCGCCAATTTAACTAATGCCATGATAGATCAAGTTAAATTTACTAATGCCGATTTAAGTGATGCAATTTTAGCGGAAACAATTTTGCTGCGTTCTACTTTTGAGGGGGTTGATATCACCGGCGCTGACTTTACCGACGCAATTATGGACGGCTCACAAGTTAAAGAATTGTGCACAAAAGCGAGCGGTATTAATTCTCAAACAGGGATTTCTACTCGCGATTCCTTGGGATGCCGCTGATTTATTTTATAATTCCATAATTTCAATTTGTGGAACGGGCATCTTGCCTGTTCCGGGCTAGAAGCCCACCCCACAAAATCAATACACAAAATAAATTTGTTTGTGGAACGGGCCGGAGAGTCCGTTTAGGGCGGGCTAGAAGCCCACCCCACAATCAATAAATACAACAAATAAATTTTTTTGTGGAACGGGCATCTTGCCTGTTCCGGGCTAGAAGCCCACCCCACAATCAATAAATACAACAAATAAATTTGTTTGTGGAACGGGAGGTCAGGCTTCTGACAGCCTAAACCAAATTTACTAAGGCTTGGCTTTTTTCTGAGCAGCCGCATAATGCTCACTCATTAACTGATTAACTTCTGGATTGTAAATCCGCAGATAATTCCAGTAATTCTCAAACACCGATTTCACGTATCCTTTCGTTTCAGGAAACGGAATCTTTTCCGCAAAAGCATCCGGGTCACTAAAATTAAACCTCTTCAACCAATCTGATACTGCCGTTGGCCCGGCATTATAACTCGCCACAGCTAACATCGAGTTATTCTTGTACTCGTCGTGAGTGTGATCTAAATACCACGTACCGAGTTTAACGTTGTCGTCCACATTCTCCAATGAATACTTTTTGAGACTGATTTGAGAGGCAACCCAAGCTGCTGTTTCCGGCATTACTTGCATTAAACCAGTGGCGCCAACTGAGGATTTGATGGCGGGCATAAACCGCGATTCTTGCCGGATTAATGCTGTTACTAATACAGGATTTATTTTGCGTTCTTGCGACCATTTGACGATGGTTTCTAAGTAAGGAAAAGGATAAAGTGCTTGCCAATAAATTGGTTGCTGTCTGAGTTCCAGGTATTGGGTTCTATCATCTGGTTGGTCTCGCTGCCGCAAACTACCAACCATCCACAAACCGTCTAAATTGTCTCCGACTCCTACTCGCATTAAACCATCGGTAAACTGTTCCGCAATACTTGGTTCTACGCGGTCGATAAATTCTATTTGCCACAGCGTCCAAGCATCTCTATCTTGACCTAATTGATAGAGTTCTTTCAACGCAGGAGAACCCGCAGTTGGTTCGGGGCGCTGAGGCGGTCGGACTACATTGGGAGACAAATCTCGGACTGTGGTAAAGTCGCCGACGGGCCAGCCAAGAAGTACAGCCGATCGCCACGCAAAATATGATTCGGGATAACGTAAGATAGTGTACTCAAATGCAGTCTTGGCGTCTTGTTGGCGGCCGAGTTGCTGTGCCCATTTTCCGACCCAAAATGCTGCTTCTGGAGCTTGTTCGCTGTCGGGATTGTGGGTGGTTAATTCTCTTGCCCACTGCCAAGCTGATTTTAAATCTCCGCCTTTGGCAAACTGCTGGGCGATCGTCCACCGCAATTCGCCTGCTTTATCAGAATTGTTGTATTTTGTCAATAGCAACTTGCGGGTATCTGAGGCGGATTGACCGCTGCGTGCTTTGTCGAGAAGTTGGGATTTATCTAACAAAGCTTCGGGGGCATAATTGGGGAATTTGCTAATAACTCGATCGAGATAAACCATCGCATCCTTTGGATCGCTCAGTCGCGACAGCCGAATTAAACCCAAACCAGTATCTTCGGCATCGGGAAACTCGCGCACTAATTCTTGATAGGCAATTCTCGATTCCGGGATTTTTCCGTCGAGCCACAAACCGCGAGCTTTTCGGTAAAGATTTTTGGCGTTGCGGGGGGCTTTCCCGTAAGCAATAGCTCCTTTGCCGTAATCTTGTTTTTCCCAATAGCCAAAGGCAATTTCTTCCCAATCTTCCGGTTTTAAAGTGGCGCTGTTTCGCTGCACCAGTTGTTCCAAAATTGTCCCGTAGTCTTTGACATAATGACCGTATTTTGCTACGAGCAGCATCAACTGCGGCTGATTGGGATTTTCTTTTAACTTGCCGAGGGCAATTTCTACGCTGCGGGGATGACCCGGAAATTCAGTAATTGCCTGTTGCCAATATTCCGGTTTTGACTTGCCTAAAACATATAAAGCTTCCGCTGCTACGGGATCGCTCGGATAGTTTTTGAGCAGTTCCTGCCAAGCTTTTTGGGCTTTGCCTTTGTCGCCGCTCAATTGGTAAGCTTGCGCTCTTTTTAAGGCAATGTGAGCAGCTAAAACCGGATATTCTTGCTCTAATTTGTCCAATAATTTTAATGCTTTGGCCGCATTTCCTTGTTGGATTAAATCGCTGGCAAGCAGGTAGCGGGCGCGGCTTTGAGGGGAGATTTGCTGCTGCGGGTTCGTACTTGCAGACTGACTGGCTGCGAGTTCAACTAATTTCGCCGATCGCTCGCTCGGTGACAGCGACACCAGCATCTTGACTTGCGATTCGGAATTCGCTGCCTCCAGGGACTGCCCGGCCTTCTGGAATGAGCCCAAACCCATCCATTTCATCGCAGCAACCAAAGAGCCGATCGCAATAACGCAAACTGAAACGCTGATTAAAACAGAAAATCGGACCCGGCGTCGTTTTAGCATGGGAAAATTTAAGAGAATAACAATAGATAACCGATCGTTTGTCAAAAGCCATCACAGGCAGGATGGGTGTTCCACGCCCTCACAGGCAGGATACCTGTTTAACGAGAAATAAATGTTAAGAGTGGGGCGCGCCGTTTGGCCCGACCCCAAAACAGATTATTGAGATTGGCGCAAGATCCGATCGCAGGCGGACTTGGCTGATATAGTAGCAGAATTTATTTTGATGTGGAGCGGAAAATTTGTGCGATCGATCTATTTACCCGCACCAACGAAAAACCACAAACCACTAACTACCAAAACTTATGCTTAGAGCCTCCGTGCTGGGGCCGGGAGAGGAAAGCTAACCACAGGCTGTCTTCCCGCAGTATGGGTCGGATATTTAACCATTCTTCATATCCTACGACTATTTGCAGGATACAATTAACAGGTCAAGTTAAGGTCGTTCTTAATATGGCTCAGCTAACACTAACGTTAAAGCTTCCGTTTCACAGGTTGAATGCCTGCAAAGCACTTGAATTTGAGCGGCTAACCGCCGTCAATACGGCTGTTGCAAATGATTTGCTGGCAGTTGACAACAAGGAGCGTAAAAAGCTGACGAGTGCCGCGTTTAGACATATTGAGATTGGATCGATGTGGATCAATCAAACCATTCGGAACACCCATGCAAAAACTAAGGTGAAGCACTTTAAGCAAATGTGGCTTGAAGTGAACAACCAAGGTTATGAGGTTCTCAAGTCTGGCAATTTATTCACTGTCTCTTTCAGTCTCTATCGAGGGCGGAAAGGAAGAATTCCTCTTGATGTTCATGCCGCCTCGCATACCGAAGTTTTGGATAAAGCGATCGAAGGTTCTGCCAAATTAGGCAGTCTGAAGCTATGCAAGTCCAAAAAAGGTGTTTGGTATGCACTCATTTCTGTATCGATGGAAGTTCCCGATGCAGGTGATGTTAAAGGTTGGATTGGAGTCGATCGAGGACAAAACAATATTGCAGTCGCAGCACTGCCCAACTCCTTCGGCAAATTCTGGAATGGTCGCAAAGTTAAAGCCGCCCGACGACGGTTTCAGGAAACCCGTAAGGTTCTCCAAGAAGCGAAAAAGCTGAAAAAGGTTAAGCAGCTAGAATCGCGTGAGCGTCGCATCATGACGCAGATCAATCACGAGATTTCTAGGCAGTTGGTTCAGTTTGCTTCATACTTCGGAATGGGATTGCGGTTTGAGGATCTTTCTGAAATCAGAAGTACCTCAAAGCAACGCAAGAAAACCAAATCGGATGCAGCTCAGAACCGAGATGCTTGGGCGTTCTATCAGCTTGAAATCTTCACCCGCTATAAAGCGATTCGTGCAGGTGTTCCCGTTGAGTCGGTGCCGGCACCCTATACCAGTAAATCGGATCATCGAAATGGTGTTATCGGCAAACGAGTCAAGCACCAATTCAAAGGATTTGATGGGTATCGCTGTAACGCGGACTGGAACGCTTCGCAAAATATTGGGCAGTGGGTAGGATTTGCGTGTCCTTTGAATCTTCAGAAAGCGGTATCTGCAATGGAAATCGTTGATTCAGAGGATGGGGTCAATGACAGTCCCTTAACTGGTGATGCGTCTTTGACGACGGCTTCAGCCTCGTCTTAGACAACCGCTAGAATCCCTCGCGCTTGGGCCGGGGGGGTGTCAAAAAGTACAATCTAAAGTCTAAAATCTCAACTCTAAATCAAAACATGGAATTTCTAGTCACCGATACGCCCCGCTCTGTTTGGACCGGAGACGCCTTGGCAATTGGTCTATTTGAGGACGCCCTGGAACTCACGGGCGATCTGGCACAATTAGATGAAAAGCTGGCAGGCACTTTGAAAGAGCTGCTACTGGAAGTAGATTTTAAGGGCAAAGTGGGCACGAGCGCCATCACCCGTGTCGGCGGCAATAATCCCATTCGCAAAATTGCGATCGTCGGTTTGGGCAAAACAGAGGACTTAAAATTAGACACCGTGCGGCAAGCAGCAGGCGTTTGCGCCAAGTTAGCCAAAAAAGAGAAATGCAAAACGCTCGGAATTAGCTTTCCGGTGTGGAAAAACGCACCGGATGTTACAGCAAGCGCGATCGCCGAAGGTGTAGAACTCTCCTTGAATCAAGACAACCGTTTCAAATCGGAACATGAAGACAAAAGCCCGCAACTCGAACAAATTCATTTGCTCGGTTTTGCCGGTACCGAAAGTGCGATCGCCCGCGCCCGCCAAATCACTGCCGGAGTCATTTTAGCACGGGAATTAGTCGCAGCCCCGGCAAATTTTGTCACCCCGATTACCATGGCAGAAACTGCTCAAAGTCTGGCTGCCGAATGCGGTTTAGAATTAGAAATATTGGAGCGGGAAGACTGTGAAAAACTAGGCATGGGAGCCTTTCTCGGCGTAGCCCTAGCATCGGATTTACCACCAAAATTCATCCATTTAACTTACAAACCCGAAGGCACACCGCGCCGCAAAATAGCTATTGTGGGCAAAGGATTGACCTTTGATTCTGGGGGTTTGAACATCAAAGGTGCGGGCAGCGGCATTGAAATGATGAAAATAGATATGGGCGGCGCTGCCGCTACTTTGGGAGCGGCAAAGGCGATCGGACACATCAAACCCGATGTGGAAGTTCACTTTATCAGCGCCGTCACTGAAAACATGATCAGCGGCCGCGCCATGCGCCCTGGAGACATCCTTACAGCTTCCAACGGCAAAACAATTGAAGTCAACAATACCGATGCAGAAGGCCGTTTAACCCTGGCTGATGCTTTGGTATTTGCTGATAAATTGGGAGTTGACGCGATTGTCGATTTAGCAACTCTAACCGGGGCCTGCGTAATTGCTTTAGGCGACGATATCGCGGGTTTGTGGAGTCCTCAAGATAGCGTCGCCGCCGAAATAGTCGCCGCCTCAGAATTGGCAGGCGAAAAATTTTGGCGAATGCCGATGGAAGAAAAATATTTTGAGGGCTTGAAAGCATTGCACGCCGACATGAAAAACACAGGCCCGCGTCCCGGCGGTTCGATTACGGCGGCGCTATTTTTGAAGCAGTTTGTAAAGGATACTGCATGGGCGCATTTAGATATTGCCGGCCCGGTTTGGAGTGACAAAGAAAATGGCTACAATGGCCCTGGGGCTACCGGTTTTGGAGTTCGGACTTTGGTGCATTGGGCGCTGGGCGGCGCTTAAGTGTGGATTTCGAGCGCATAAATTGAGATTTTCTCTGCCTTAAAAGTCTGCTAGTCCATGAGAGAGCCTGGGGTTTAAGACCCCAGGCTCACAGCTTAAGTCATCTAAAAGCAAACTTAATAACGATCATTAAAAATTTAAATGTTTCAGAAGCCATAAGGAGGCGAACCTATCTATTCCCTCACTGCGAGGAACGTAAGCGTTGCGAGCAGTGACGATCGGCATTGCTCATACTTGGGATAAAGCTTCGTTCGCGGGGCCAAACCTCGACAGTTTTGACATTCGCTGAAAAAATAGCGGTTTCAGAAAAAATGAAAAAAGTATATAATTATGTAAATATTTCACTAGCCAAAATCAAATAATTAGATTTGATCGGATTTGCATTGGTACAGATAATTTTTTTCTTGAACTTCATGCAAGAACAATTAACAATTTTTTTTTCACCACTTGCTGTATCTTCGGCACTCGGGTGCAATGCGGTGCCGGAGTTGCGACTGTACGCTGTTTTTGACTCGCTGACGGCACTGGCTTATTGCTCGATCGCCCTATCTTTAGTTTATTTTACCCGCCAAGGTTCTCACCGCAGGATTTTCCGGGTGTTTGCCGTTGTTTTTTTTGTCTGGGGCGCGGCTAAATTGACAGAAGTTTGGACGCTTTGGCATTCCATATATTGGCTGTCGGTAACTCTCAAAGCTACAAGTGCTTTGATTTCTTGGCTTTTAGCCGCAGTCGCCCTCGCCCTGATGCCGAAAGCACTTGCCGAGTCTGGTTTCAATCAAAGAGAAAAATTTCAACAACAGTCGTTAAAACAGGTAGAAGAAAATCAGCACCAGCATGATATCGAGAAAGGAGAATTGCCAAAACAATCGATCGATCTTTACGCTTCAGATACTATTGTCGATCGCACTTTAGCTCTCAATTCGCTTAACGAACAGTTAGAAAAAGAAATTGCCGATCGCCAACGGGTTGAGGAAAAGTTGCAACTGACTCAATTTGCGATCGACCGATCGGCAGATGCGATATTCTGGATCGGGCCCGACGGTAAATTTTTGTACGTCAACGACGCTGCTTGCACTTCATTGGCATATTCTGCAGCAGAATTGCTCTCGATGACCGTGCACGACATCAATCCAGATTTTCCCCAAACTGCTTGGAGTTTGCACTGGAAAGTCTTAAAACGCTGCGGTTCGGTTAATATTGAAGTTCACCACCTCACTAAGTACGGTCGCATTTTTCCGGTAGAAATTACCATCAACCATTTGGAATTTAACGGCAAAGAATATCAGTGCGCGTTTGCTCGCGACATTAGCGAACGCAAGCGGATTGAGGCAGCTTTGCGAGAAAGAGAAGAAGAATTTAGGTCATTAGTTTCTAGCATTCCCGGTGCGGTTTACCGATGCAGTGCTGCTGGGCGATCGAGCCTAACTTTTATCAGCAGTGGCATCGAAGCTATTTCTGGCTATCCCGCAGCTAACTTTATGCAAAAACCGGTGCAGGCTTTTCCGAGTATAGTTCATCCCGATGACGCTGAGCACATCGAGACAATTATCGATCGGGCTATTAAGACAAAACAACCTTACATCATCGAATATCGCCTAATTCACTGCGACGGAAATGTGCGGTGGGTTGCAGAGAAAGGTCAAGCCCTTTTCAACGCAGACGGTGAAGTTTTATCCCTCAACGGCGCCATTTTTGACATGACAGAGCGCAAAGCAGCCGAGGATGCTTTGCGGCTCTCCGAGGCGATCGCCAACAACAGAGCCCAGCAGCTAGAAATCGCTCTCAAAGAACTTCGAGAAACTCAAGCTCACCTAATTCATACCGAAAAAATGTCAAGTCTCGGTCAAATGGTAGCTGGAGTAGCTCACGAAATTAATAACCCTGTCAGTTTTATCTACGGCAATATTTCCTACGCCACCCAATATATCCGAGACTTGTTGCAGCTTGTAGAACTTTACCAAAAACACTATCCTCAGCCCGTGGTAGAAATTCGACAATGTATTGACAATATCGATTTAGAATTTATGACAGAAGATTTACTAAAAATATTATCTTCGATGAAAATGGGAGCCGATCGCATTCGCGAAATAGTTCTGAGTTTGCGAAACTTCTCGCGTTTAGACGACTCGGTAAAAAAACTTACTAACCTTCACGAAGGCATAGATAATACCCTCTTAATATTGCACAACAAACTCCGAGCCAGAGGCGACTATCCAGAAATAAAAATAATCAAAGATTACGGTCAACTCCCTTTAATAGAATGTTATGCAGGTCAGCTCAATCAGGTATTTATGAATCTGCTTAGCAACAGTATTGACGCTTTGGAAGATGCTTGCAACCAAAAAAGGCGATCTGCGGCCGGCGGCGACGATTGGAAACCAACTATTAGGATTCGCACAGAAGCCCTGAACGAAAATAGTATTTGCATCCGCATTGCCGATAATGCGATCGGCATGACAGAAGACGTGCGGAGCCGATTGTTCGATCCGTTTTTCACGACTAAACCGATGGGAAAAGGCACGGGTTTGGGGTTAGCCATCAGTTACCGAATTGTCGCGGAAAAACACGCCGGAGCCTTGAGCTGCTGTTCCACCGTAGGAGAAGGTACGGAATTTGCGATCGAGATTCCTTTATAAATTAGTGCAACGGAAGTATCAATAATTTGGCCGAAGTTATCGCTCACTATAAATTGTAAAGTGGGGTGTAAAAAACTTTTAATTTTCCAGAAAAATCCAAAAATTGGCTATAAATTACCTAGGTAATAATCAACATGGCAGTGAAATGGTAAATTCTGTACCTCGACCTAAAGTTGAGTAGACTTCTAGCATACCGCCGTGTTTCTCAACTACAATCTGCCGCGCGATCGCCAAACCCAATCCCGTGCCTTTACCCACACCTTTAGTTGTAAATAAGTGGTCAAAAATATGACCTTTTATCTCATCTGATATCCCTGGCCCGTTGTCAGAAATGCGAATATTCACCCAATCCTTAGACTTCATTTCTGTCCGAATCGTGATGCAATGGGCTGGGGCTTTAGTCTTCTCTAAACTCGGTTCCCGCTTTGATTCTTCCAGTGCATCAATCGCATTGGCTAATATATTCATAAACACCTGATTTAATTGTCCGGGGAAGCAATCAACTGATGGCAAGTTCCCGTACTCTTTCACAACTTCAATCGCTGGACGCTGTTCGTTCGCTTTCAATCTATGTTTGAGAATCAAAATCGTACTGTTAATTCCGTCATGAATATTGAAAGGAACTTTGTAATCTTTGTCGGAGCGGGAGAAGGTACGAAGACTGGTGCTGATACCTTGAATGCGATCGCACCCGATTTGCATCGAAGTTAACATTTTGGGTAAATCTTCTAAGAGATATTCGATATCGCTATCTTCAGCTTTTTCTTCAATCTCCTCACCCGGACTGGGAAATTTTTCTTTATACAGTTGCAAGTATTCTGTAATATCTTTGACGGCGGCGATCGCTTCATGAATATTACCAGAAATAAATCCGACTGGATTATTAATTTCATGGGCAACCCCGGCTACTAAATTCCCCAACGCCGACATTTTTTCGCTCTGTACTAATTGCAGTTGAGATTGTTCCACCTGGTGAGCGTAGTCCTGGGCTTGCTGATACAATCGCGCATTTTCTAGGGAAATGGCAGCCTGAGTGCAGAGGAAGTTGAGGATGAGGAGGCGATCGCGAGTAAACACTCCTTTTGTCGAGCTATGTTCCAGATAAAGTATGGCAACTAAGTTCCCGCGATCGAGAATCGGAGTACATAGCATACTCTGAGAGTGATACTGGAGCGTACAGTCATTCATTAAACCCGGAATATCGGTCTTGCCACCTTCAATAACCACAGTTTCCAGGGTGTGTTTGACATAATAAACCAGCTTGAGCGGAATCACCGCCGAGCCATCTAGAGGTTGGGTTTGCAGCAGGGTTGTGGGTGGTTGGTTATCTGGATTGATGTGAGTTATTGCCCGGATTTGCCATTCCTTCTCATGGGGGAGCAGCAAAGCACAAGTTTCTGCCCCAGACGTTTTCAAAATAATTTGGTTGAGGGTATCGAGTAATTCATCAAGCTGAATTTTACTGGATAAAGCTTGAGCAGCTTGCACAATAGATGCGAAATCTAGGGCATCGGAAATACTGGTGCTGCTATTACTGGAAGTCTGCGAAGAGTGGGTAATCGTTGCCAGCGTCTCTAGAGGATTAAAGCGAAGTTTGGGCTGATTTAGAATAGGTAGAAGTAATTGGGGATAACGTTGTTCTAGGTCTTCAATTTTGGCTTTAGCTCCCCAACGGGCATAACAGTAATATGCTTCCTGCATATAGCTGGCGGCGACTTTTTCTTTGCCCCACTCCCAGTAGAATTTTGCTGCGAGTTCGTTAGCTAATCCTTCCTCTTGGATATAACCGTTTTCCTTGGCTCCTTTAATTGCTAGATCGTAAAATTCGATAGCTTCTGTTTTGCAATTGAGGAGTTGATGCTTTTGGGCTTCAACTAAATGATATTTGTGCAAGTAATTCATAGGGCCATAATCTGCCCAGTCTTTGAGCTTGGCTTGATTTTCTTCCATTCGCTGCCATCGCGGCTCCGACTGGGACATCGATTCACCAGGAGTGGCCAGCACGTTTAGAGAATCATAGAAGTAGAAGATCGGTTCAACAATACTTCCCATCCCTCCAGCCAAATAGTGTCGCGTTTGAGCGGCATCGTGTTCTGCTTTAGCAAAGTCTTCCAACCAGTAATTCAATGTGAATCGATACAAGTAGAAGAAGGATAGTCGGTAAAAATCGACTTTTGCCTGAGCCAGGACTTCTTCTTCATAGTCATCCTGGCGTAAGGGAATTTCGTCCTCTGACTGACCCAAGAGAATTTGAGCCGCCTGCAAGTAGGCCAACACACAGTTTGCTGCTGTGACTTGGTGGAGGTCGCACAACTGTTGGTAATAGGCGCGAATTTGCGGTTCGAGTTCAGGGAGGGGTTGACCGTACCAATAAGCATTGAAACAGTACAACTGGGCATCGTAGCCCATAAATTCGAGATTGCCTGTTTCTAATCCAGCTTGATAGCCATCGAGAAGAATCGGCAGCGTTTCTTGCAGGTGGATCGTCCAAGAACCCACATATGCCCCCATTAACATGGCGGTTGCGGCTCGAATGTTTTTGGCATCGGGTTCTAAGGCGAGTTGGTATCCTAATTGCCCAAACTGAGGCACCATTGTCATGTCGCCCCACAGCATCCTCAGTTGGAAGGCGTAACCCACGTAGCAAAAAGCGGAAACCGGACTATTGCCAAATTGAATGGACAACTTGGCCTGGAGCGCCACGACTAGGAAATAGAGCTTTGTTCCTGACATATAACAGACGGGTGTCAGCCGAGCCGCATTTTGCATAATGGCTAATTGCTGAGGGTCGGTCATTTTCGGCAGATGAATGAATGACTCAATGGAGCGACCCTCAATTAAGGCATCAATTTCTTGCTTCACCTGCCGAATATCGTCTAGGGTTGGTTCATCTGGCAGATTCACACCCAACATTTGGAAGACTGATTGACCGATCGCGATCGCCTCGACAAATTTATTGTGGGCTACCAATGCCTGGATTTTAACTTGATAAACTTGCACCTGTTCTAAAGGTGTTTTGGCATGGTGAATCACTGCTTCAATCCACTGGTGCATCTGCTCAAAATCGCCGGCCAAGAAAGCCACCTCGGCAGCTAAGTCGTGCAGGGATAGGGTCATTTCGTAATGCCGTTCCCAAGCGTCTGTTCCCAGCAGTTGCAGCCCCACTGTGGCATACTCGCGGGCTGCTTGATAGGCAGTTGCCGATCTCGCTTTGCGGCAAGCAATCAGGTTGAGTTGTGCTAAATCGTCTCGTTCTGTTTTTTCGACAACCAGCGTCGTGCCGTAATTTAATTGATTGACTAATTCAAAAATGCGTTCTTCTCTAGCTTCTGCTGAAATTTGTTGCAGCAGCAGTTGCCCGATTTGATAATGGGCGAGCGCGCGTTCTTCTTCCGGAATCAAAGAATAAGCGGCTTGTTGGACGCGATCGTGCAAGAAGCGATAGACAACTGTTTGAGAAGTACCTCGATCGATATTTTCTTCTTCCCCTACATAAAATTTATAAATCTCACTCTGAGGTAAAACAAAACCTTCCTGTAAAGTTTTCCACAAAGCCGTTGCCGTTCCCGTCTCCGAGATTTCCGAAACAATTGCTAATGTTGTCAGATCGAACTGATTGCCAATGCAAGCGGCTAATTTTAAAACCTCCTGAGTTTCTACTGGCAATTTCTGTAACTGCTGCGCCATGAATTCAACTACGTCATCCGTCAGTGCTGCTTCGGTAATTTTGCTAATACAGCACTGCCAATATCCTGCTTTAACATCAAAAATAATCAACTCATCTTGATGCAACGCCTTGAGAAACTGCGTCGCAAAAAATGGGTTTCCTTTTGTCTTCTTATACACCAATTCAGTCAGCGGTTCTGCTAACTTAGGAGAACAAGTCAGCGTATCTGCTACTAATTGATTCAAACTGGTTCGAGCCAGAGGTGCTAGTGTAATGGTATTGACTATTGCCCCGATTTTTGTGACTTCATCTAAAGTCAACATTAAGGGATGAGCAGGGGAAACTTCATTGTCTCGATAGGCTCCAATTAGTAGCAGGTGACTGGACTGGGATTCACCTATAAGCAACTGCATCAACTTTAAAGATGCTGAATCAGCCCACTGCAAATCATCCAGAAACATCACTAAGGGATGGTCTTTTGTGGTAAAAACAGAGATAAATTTTTGGAACAGTAAATTGAACCGATTTTGAGCAGCACTCCCTGACAATTCTGGGGCTGGGGGTTGTTGCCCGATAATCCGTTCTAGTTCGGGAATGACTTCAATAATGACTTGTCCGTTGTCACCAAGGGCTGCTAAAATTTGGGTTTTCCATGCTTGGAGTTGGAGATCGCTTTCACTGAGCAATTGTGTCATTAAATCGCGGAATGCTTGCACAAATGCCGAAAAGGGAATATTGCGATTGAACTGGTCAAATTTACCTTTAATGAAATAGCCATGCTGTCGGACAATGGGTTTTTGAACTTCATTAACCACAACGGTTTTTCCTATGCCGGAAAAGCCTGCAACCAGCATCATTTCGCTGTTGCCTTGTGCTACTCGTTCAAAGGCTTCTAAAAGTTGCTGTATTTCTCGTTCTCGACCGTAGAGTTTTTCGGGAATCAGGAAGCGATCGCATATATCCCGCGTTCCCAACTCAAATGTTTCAATCTTTCCAGTTTCTTGGCACTGCTGCAAACACCGTTCTAAGTCATACTTCAATCCCAAGGCACTTTGATAGCGTTTTTCGGCATTCTTCGCCATCAGCTTCATCACCATATCCGAAACCACCTGCGGGATTTCTTTGCTGTTTATTGCAGGAGGCTGTTTGGCAATATGGCAGTGAACCAACTCCATCGGGTCGTCACATTCAAATGGCAGTTTTCCTGTCAGCAGTTCGTAAAATGTGGCTCCCAGAGAATAAAAGTCGGTGCGGTAGTCGATGCCTCGGTTCATTCTTCCAGTTTGTTCGGGAGAAATATAGGCGAGGGTTCCTTCTAAGACGTTGGGATTTTGAATTTCTTGAGTTTCTCTCGGCAGTAGGGAGGCGATGCTAAAGTCAATCAGTTTGACTTGTTTAGTTTCTGGATGTATGAGGACGTTAGCTGGCTTTATATCTTTGTGGATGACTCGGTTTTGGTACAGTCCGTTTAGAATGTCAGTTATTTGAATGGCTATTTCCAAGATTTGTGCCAGAGTCAGCGAGGTTTCTTGGGCGTAGTCTCGCAGAGAAATGCCGCCAAAATCCTCCATTACTAGGGCATAGCTGTGGCGATAGGATTCCAAATTGTAGGGTTCAACGACTCCAGGCAAACGTAGATTTTTGGCTATGGTGTACTGGTTGCGGAATTGCAGCAGTTCGCTGAAGCTGGGATAGTCTCGATTTAATAGTTTAATGACAACCGGAATCTGGTCTGTTTCTCGAATGGCTCGATAAACTAGGGTTCTGGAACCACAGTATAATTGCTCACCCAGATGATATCCTGAAACTCGCTTCGTCAAATCCACTGCTGCACTCATCTGGATTACCCCATCTCAGACATTGACTATTGTAACTAATTATACACTTTTATTGGTTTAGTCTCAGGAAAATAGAACTGCCACATCCCCAGCCTACAGACTCTACCGCTTTTATTTCTTTTTACTTTTGAAGAGAAAGATGGCGAGCTATCAAGATAGTCTTATCCTTTCATCGGCAATGATATCGTAAACTCCGTCCCTTCTCTCAATACAGAATTTACCTCGATTGTACCGCCGTGTTTCTCAACTACAATCTGCCGTGCGATCGCCAATCCCAACCCCGTCCCTTGCCCTACTCCCTTGGTAGTAAATAACTCATCAAAAATCTTCTCTCGCACTGCTTCACTCATGCCCGCACCGTTATCTTTAATGCAAATTATTGCTTGTTTCTTGTCCCGAGAAATGTCGGTATTAATGGTAATTTGATTGGCAATTTCTGCATAAGGTCGTCCTTGATTTGATTCTTCCAAAGCATCAATCGCATTACCTAACAAATTCATAAATACTTGATTCAACTGGCCGGCATAACACTCGACTTGTGGCAAATTTCCATATTCCCTAATCACTTTGATTTCTGGACGAGTTTCGTTAGCCTTGAGCCGATGTTTCAGGATCATAATGGTGCTATCGATGCCATCGTGGATATTGCAAGCTACGGGATAGTTAGTATCGGCACGGGAGAAGGTCCGTAGACTGGTACTAATATCCCGAATCCGCTTCACGCCTTCCCGCATCGAACCTACTAATTTCGGTAAATCTTCGCGGATGTAGTCAAGATCGATGTTCTCGATTTCCTCTTGAATATCTGGATCGAGTTGGGGATATTTTTCTTGATACAAATCGAGCAATCCAAACAAATCTTTGATGTAATCTAAGGCTGGTTGAATATTACCAACAAGAAAACCAACTGGATTATTAATTTCGTGAGCAACCCCAGCCACTAAGTTTCCCAAGGCTGACATCTTTTCGCTTTGAACTATTTTTATTTGTGCCTGTTTGAGATGGGTAAAGGCTTGTTGAGATTCTTGATACAAACGGGCATTTTCTAAAGAAATAGCAGCTTGAGAAGCTAGCAAATTTAGCACTTCAATGCGATCGCTGGTAAATGCCCCAACCGTCAGGTTATTTTCCAGGTATAAAACTCCTATCAACTGCCCTTGATTAAGAATTGGAATACACAGAACACTTATCGGCTGGTGCTGTTCAATATAGCGATCGCTCGCAACCTTGGAACTTAGCCTAGCATCAACTATTACCAAAGGTTTCAAAGTACGCTTGACAGTATTGACCAAACTAATCGCTACATCCTGACTTGATTCTAGAGGTATTGATGGTAATAGCTCAGGTTCCTGTCCCTCTGCTACAAGAGCCACTACCTGTAAATACTGTTCTTGTTTGAGCAATAAGACACACTTAGTTGCCCCAGCATTCGCGATCGCTATTTTTAAAAGAGTAGTCAGGAGTTTATCTAGTTCAATTTCCCCAGAAATGGCTTGAGAGGCGTCGATCAGAGTAGGCAAATCTAGAAATTCAGAGTTGCTGCTAGAAGAGTGGGTATAAGTAATCGTTCCCCGGGCGATCGTTTCTTTAAAGGAACTAAATGATTGAGCTTGCTGAAGGATAATACCGAGTAGGCGAGGATAACTTTTTTCCAAATAGTCTATTTTGGCTTTAGCTCCCCATCGGGCATAACAATAATACGCTTCAATCATGTAGGCTTGAGCTACTTTTTCTTTGCCCCATTCCAAGTAGAATTTAGCTGCTAGTTCGTTGGCGAGGGCTTCTTCGTTGATGAATTGATTTTCTTGAGCTAGTTGGATGGCGCGATCGTACATTTCAAGGGCATCTGCTTTATTACCCAAAACCCGCTGCCGTTCTGCTTCAACCAAATACCATTTATGCAGATGATTCATGGGAGCATTTTGCGCCCACTGGTGCAGAGTCGTTTGATGGGTTTCCACAGAGGCGAGAATTTCAGCTTGCTCGGTTTCTGGGTGTGTGGGAAACACTGCCAGATGCGTCAGGGCTGCATAGAAATGGAAAATGGGAACATGAACCAATCCTGATAATGCCATCACACACTCTTTGGCTCGGCTAATGTAGTTTAGAGCAGCCGGATAATTACCAAAGGAATAGGCAAGCAGTAGTTTGTAGACGTAGACAAGGGCGAGCGCACTGAATTCACGATCCTGATAGTGGTTAGGAATCATTACCGTTTCATCATAGGCTTCACCGATTAAGCAATCCGACAGAGTACCAACTTCCCTCAAGTTCTGCAACATCTGCCGCTCCATATGCAAATAAGTCCGAGCCGAATATTGCTTCACCTGAGCCAAGGTAGCACTGTAGACTGCAAGTTCCGGTTCCCAAGTATCCAGTTCTACCCCACTGAAAAAGTTGATGTAGCTGTAAGTAGCTATGTTGTAGCCAGCGTTAAGAAAATCGCCAGTTTCCATGCCCGCCATAAAGCCCTCTTTCAGCGTTGGTAGCCCTGCCCTCATAGCATTTTGATGATGCTGAATAAATGCCCCAAACATATTATGAGTAATGCACTTAAATTCTCGTGCATTGACCCGATCGAGCAATGAGAGTGCCAATTTACCAAAGCTATAGCCCGTTTTTGCCTCTCCCAAAAAGGCACTTAATACAAGCCCGTGAATCGCATAGCCCACCGTCGATGCGGGTGCATTCCCAAATTCGAGTGATAAACTTACCATCGTGGAGCTCAGTAGGGGCACTAAGCCTGGAATTCCCTGGAGAATGGGTGCAAATAACATGGCCAATATTGGCATAGCTGCCTGAGTCTGAGGATCACTCATCACAGGCAGATCGATTAGTTCATCAATTTTTCTGCCGCTTAGTTGCTCCGCAACGCTCTGTAGCGCTTTACCAATCAAGGCTTCGTCAGCTTCGGTGGGGAGTTCAACCCCCAATTGCCACAGTGCATCTCTTGCTACTGCAATGGCTTCTAACGTCTTGCTTTGTGCTGTCTGTGCGACGATTTGAATTTCGTAAATTTTGATTTTGTCTAAGATTGTCTGTGCATTCTGTAACACCTGTGCTGCCATCTCTTCCATGCCATCAAAGTCAGCATTCAAATAGGCGGCTTCAGCAGCAGCAACATAGAGATCCAGGGTTAATTCATACTGGCTTTCCCAGCAGTTGGCCCTCAGTAGCTCAACCCCCACTTGTAGATAAACTCTGGCTGCGGTGTAGGCGGTAGAATTTCTGGCTTTACAACCGGCTGCCAAGTTTAGTTTAGCTAAGGCTTCTCGTTCGGTCGGTTGGGTGATTAACTCAATTCCTCGATTCAAATGCCCGACAATATCAAACAGTTTTTCCTCTCGCTCTATCTCGGCGCAATTTTGCTGGAGTAACTGTCCTATTTTGAGATGAGTTGCTTTTTTCTGCGAATCAGGAATTAGCGAATATGCAGCTTGCTGGACGCGATCGTGTAAAAATCGATAAGTCGGATTAGCTGAAGCATTTAAAACTTCATCACTCTCCGATTCCGTAAAGAATTTATAGATTTTCGTCGTGGGAATCACCAAACCTTCCTGTAATGCTTTCCATAAAGCCATAGCCGTCATTCCAGCCGATTTCTCACCGACAATTACTAACGTATTCAAATCAAACTGTGATCCTATACAAGCAGCTAAGGTGAGAAGATACTGAGTTCCTTTGGGCAGCTTCTGCAATTGCAACGCCATGAATTCAACGACATCATCAGTGATAGCTAAGGCTTTCACTTGGGCAATATCACACTGCCAATGCCGAATCTCCCAGTTAAAGCTAATTAGCTGCTCGTCATGTAATGTCTTGAGAAACTGAGTTGCAAAGAAAGGATTCCCCTGAGTTTTTTGAGAGACTAATTTTGTCAAAGGTTGGGCAAGTGATGATTCGCAATTCAGCGTATCCGCCACCAACAAATTCATATCTAGTTCGCTTAACGGTTTCAAAGTAATTGTATTCACTGTTGCCCCCGTTTTAACTATCTCATTCACTCTTAAGATAAATGGATGCACGGGCCAAACTTCATTATCTCGATAGGCCCCCAATACTAATAAATATCCTGTATCGATCATCAATAATTGTAGCAAATTCAGGGATGCTGAATCCGCCCATTGCAAGTCATCCAAAAACATCACTAAAGGATGTTCTTGGCTCGTGAAAACTTGCACAAATTTCTGCATCAGCAGATTAAAGCGATTTTGGGCGGCACTTCCTGACAATTCTGTTGCAGGAGGTTGATCGCCAATTATGCCTTCTAACTCAGGAATCACATCAATCAAGACTTGTCCGTTGTCTCCCACTGCTGCTAAAATCTGGGTTTTCCATGTTTGCAGTTGGGTATCCGATTCTGATAGCAGTTGACCCATTAAGTCGCGGAAGGCTTGCACAAAGGCACTGAAGGGAATGTTGCGTTGAAATTGATCGTATTTGCCTTTGATAAAATAACCGCGCTGACGGACAATGGGTTTATGAACTTCATTGACAACGGCGGTTTTCCCAATTCCAGAAAAACCTGCTACTAGCATCATTTCCGTTGCTCCCAGGCTGACTCGCTCAAAGGCAGCTAATAGGTGATCAACTTCTTTTTCTCTACCGTAGAGCTTTTCGGGGATAGTAAAGCGATCGCTCATATCTCGCTTTCCGAGTTCAAAATCTTCAATTTTGGCTGTTTTTTGTAACTGAACTAAACAAATCTCTAAATCGTGCTTGAGTCCTAATGCACTTTGATAGCGTTTTTCGGCATTTTTTGCCATCAGCTTACTGACAATTTTTGCTAAAATTAGGGGTATCTCTGGATTTATTTGATGGATCGGTTTCGACTGTGTGGCGAGATGACAATGCACCACTTTCATCGGATCATCCGAGATAAATGGCAACTTTCCTGTCAACAATTCATAAAAGGTCACACCCAGGGAATAAAAGTCACTACGATAGTCAATGCCTCGATTCATCCGTCCTGTTTGTTCGGGAGAGAGATAGGCTAATGTTCCTTCTAAAATATTGGGATTCTGGATTTCTTGGGTTTCTCGTGGTAGGAGGGATGCAATACTAAAGTCAATTAGTTTAATTTGTTTGGTGTCTGGATTAATGAGAACATTAGCGGGTTTAATATCTTTATGAATGACTCGGTTTTGGTAAAGGTAGTGAATAATATCTGTTAGTTGTATGGCGACTTGGAGAAATTCTGCTAAAGGTAAAGCTTGAAATGATTGGGTTTGATTTGTTGCTGTTTTGAGATAAGTAGGTAGGGAGACTCCGCCAAAGTCCTCCATTACTAGGACATAGCTATTGTGATATACTTCCAGCGTCAGCGGTCTGACGATGTGAGGGAAGTCTAGATTTTTGGCAATGGTATATTGGTTGCGAAACTGGACGAGTTCGTTGAAGGTGGGGTATTCGTTTCGCAGCAGTTTGAGGACGACTGGGTATTGGTCACGGGTACGGATGCCTCGATAGACTAGGGTACGTGTACCTGCATAAAGTTGCTCTGTAATCTCATAATCTGACAAATTGGCGATCGCATCCATAACTCGTTTATACAACAGTTAAATTAAAACATTCCATTCCATTGTATTTTATTATGTGACAAAGATAGCGATCGCAAATTCTGCACCCTCGGTTGGGACAGAATTAACTGTAATTTTTTCCCCATGTTTATCAATTATTATTTGACCGAAATCTACTTGGTCACAAGTCCCCGGATTTATCTGTGTAGCTTTGAAAAAAGCTCCGCATCCCGATCGCAATCCTCCGGACTCATCCGTGGCAGCAATCTCAAATCTCAAATTTCAAATCGCATGACCTGCGATCGCTAATTCTCCACCAGTTCCTTTCGCTATTCTGCACTATTGGCGCTATGTTATGTATAGTATGGTTGCGTAAGTTGTGATGGTATCGGAAAACAATAATTTGTAATTTTTAACCGCAAATATACGCAGATAAACCCGGATCTAGAGTTGAGCTTATCTGCGTATATTTGCCTGCATCTGCGGTTTTATTATGCTTTATTCCCCGTAGTGGCCGCCGACAACCTTACCCCGAAACACAACATAATTGTAGATGTTGTAAAAAATCATAATCGGGAGCAGAACGCCCATGAACACAATCATAAATACCAGGGCGCTGGGCGAAGCTGCGGCTTGATAAATCGTGATTTTGGAGGGAATAATATAGGGAAAAACAATCAACCCCAAGCCGATAAAACTGAGCAAAAAAATCAGAATCGTCCAGACAAACGGCGTGCGTTCTTCTTTGTTTGCGAGACTTTTCAGCAGCAGTCCTACCAACAGCACTCCCAGTAAAGGAATCGCGGCAAAGACATAAACTAGCGGTTTATCGAACAACCTGGCTCTAGCGCTTTCGTAAAAAATGGGAGTGGCGATCGTAATTAAAATCGCTCCGATTAAAGTTGTCACCGCCGCAATTTTAGCCGTGCGATAGTGATTGGTTTGCAGTTCGCCCTCCGTTTTCATAATGAGATAGGTTGAACCGATCAAAACATAGCCTTGAATCAGCGTCAAAGCAACCAAGAGCGATCGCCAATCCAGCCAGTCCCAAGTAGTACCCACAAAGTGACCGGCTTCGTCAACCGCAATGCCTTCGAGCACCGCACCGAGGGCAAATCCTTGAGCTAAAGCTGCTAAAAAACTGCCTGCACCAAAGGCATAATTCCAGAGTAATTTGCGATTACAATGCTCGCGAAACTCAAAGGCTACAGCCCGAAATATCAAACCAAACAGCATCACGCAAATCGGTATGTACAATGCCGTTAAAATGGTGCCGTAAGCAAGTGGAAATGCACCAAATAAAGCGCCTGCCATCAACACCAGCCACGTTTCGTTCGCGTCCCAAACGTTGCCCAAACTCGTCATTAAAATGCCCCTGCGTTCCTCGTCGTCAGAAGTCAGAGACAAGATTCCTACTCCTAAGTCAAAACCGTCTAGCATGACGTAGAGCAAGAGAAACAAAGCCAAAATGACAAACCAAACTTGCGGGAGAAAATGCTCCAAAGCTTGCATACAATCTCCTAGTGTTGTGCTTCTACGGGACGTTGATCGGGAATGTGTCCTGCAGGTTGATTTTCGATTTCGGCTTGATTGTCTAAACCTGGCACAGGCAGACTTAAATTAGGGCCTTGGCGGATAATTCTGCTGCCAAAATACAAGGCACAAACAAACAAAAAGCTGTAAACAACGGCAAAGAAACTGAGAGAAGTTAAAACATTGCTGGCGGGGATGTTTGACACCGCGTCAGCAGTGCGAATTTGCCCGTATAAAGCCCACGGTTGTCTGCCGACACAGCGGACAATCCAACCCGATTCTACAGCAATATATCCTAGGGGAGCAGCTAATACCCAAGCGCGCATCAGCCAAGCTTGACTGCCGATATTTTCAGCAGCAAGTTTGCCTCGCATCCACTGAATTATACTGAACAGCATCAGTCCTAAAAAGAAGAATCCAATACCGGACATGATGCGGAAACAATAGTAGATTAAACCCACCATCCGTGGTCTATTCTCTGGCTTCCATTCCTTTAAACCTAGTACGGGTTCGGAGAGTTTTTGTTTGAATTCCAGAACGTATCCTAAGCCATTGGGTACGCTAATTTCCCAGTCATTTTTTTGGGCTTTTTCATTAGGCAAAGCTAGCAAAGTCCAATCTGCTGACTCTCCCGCTGGTGAGGTTTCCCACTTAGCTTCAATTGCTGCTAATTTAGCGGGTTGATAGTGATAAACTTGTTCGGCGCTCAAATGTCCGATGTATATCTGCAAAGGTGCAACGGCGATTGCTGTGGCTATGGCAATTTTTAAAGACTTGGAAAAAAACGCTTGGTTGCGCTTATTGAGAATATACCAAGCGCTAATTCCGCCAATGACAAACAGCGAAGTTTCTAACGTCGCAAAAAACATATGAAGAATGCTGTTTAATGCGAACGGGTTCATAATTGCTTGAAAGTAATCGCTGACAATAAACTTGCCATTGACCATTTCTCCGCCCGCAGGAGTTTGCAGCCAAGAGTTAGCGACTAAAATCCAGACTGTGGATAGGTTAGCGCCGAACGCTACCATGATTGTAGCGAAATAATGGATCATTGGGTGAACGCGCTCCCAACCAAACAGCATAATTCCTAAAAAGCCGGCTTCTAGCATAAATGCCATTGAAGCTTCAAAGCCTAAAATGCTGCCAAAAAAGTCACCAACAGCTTCAGAGAATGGTGCCCAATTCGTGCCAAACTGAAATTCCATCGGAATTCCTGAAGCTACTCCTATACCGAAGTTTAGGAGGTAGAGTTTAGACCAAAAACGAGCGTGATGGTAGTAGTCGGGATTGCGAGTTTTCAGCCACATTCCTTCAACAATTACCAGATAAATCCCCATTCCAGTGGTCAGAACTGGCCACAGCATATGGAATATGGCGGTTAGCGCAAATTGCATCCGCGATAGCGCCACGGTGTTAGATAAGATATCCATCGTTATATCCTTGGGTCAGCTCCAGAGAGGTTAGCTTGCACAAATTCCATAATGGACATTGACAAGGTAACGCAGAAATTTACTTAGTGCAAAATGTACGGACTTATCTTTATTAAAAATTAAGATTTTTTGTGTGAAGGAAGAAGGAAGAAGCAAAGCGAAATAAAATCAATGGTTTCAGCAATTAAGCACGTCTTAAGCCTCTTGGTAGTTGCTATATTAGTAATTTAACTAAATTATAGATCCCCTGTCCCCCTTAACTAAAATAGAAAACTTGCTGTCAATCTTCCTCTTCTTTTCTCCCCTCGGCGCTCTCTGCGCTCTCTGCGGTTAATTTACATAAGCTCTCTCCCGAATTAGTCCTTAAAATCTCAAATGGTATTACCTAACGGTAACAGTGTAACTCAGTTTAAACGGTTTAAAATTAGCTTGGTTTTTGGCTGTTCCGCTCAAGTCAAGCTGGTAAATGCCAGCCTTGGGAAACACGATATCAGCCCCGGGAATCCCTTGATATTTCTCGGCTGATATGGCTTTTAAAGGCGGCTGCATCAGTGGCTTATCCCCTTCTTGGCGCTCTTTTGGATAAACCGCTAATTTGCAATTGCACTGCTCTAAGGGGATAATTTTGCCGCCCCGGCGAGTCAGCGCAAACCACACTCTCGCAGACTGTCCGGCGCGGGGGTTGTGGTTTGGTTCTAGGTGAAAGGTAGCGGCTACATCTCCCGAGACTTCGACTTGGTGCGCCAAAACTGAAATCGAGTTTAACTGCGGCGCAGTGGGAATTGCTGCTTCAATTAGCAATCCCAAAAAAACTAACAATCCTAAACTTTTACTTTTGTTTGACAGGCGAAACATAGAACTTGTCGAGTGATAAAATTGACCAAAAAAAGCGCGATCGCACAAACATAACTAACACCGTAACCACCGCTAAAACGGCTGTCAGCAGTTGATTGTGCAACTTCCATTCAAAACCGCCGAGATAGTGGGAACCGATGAGTGCAGCGTGTACAGCGCACAGCAAGAAAGCTGGAACGCTTAACAGGTGAAGCATTCGCCACAGTTGGCCTAAATAATTTTGAATACGATCGCAACTTGTAACCGCCGCCGGCAACATCAACAGCAGCGACAGCATCCCAGCCACCATTCCCAACTGGTGCTGCGGCAACATAAAAGATAGCGCGTCAAAATTCCATTTCAGCGTATGATCCAGCATATGAAACGTGTGGGCGACTGCTAGGACAAACGCGCCCACACCCAAGACGCGGCGATAGCGCAACAGTTGCGGCAAAAACTTGCTAACCGGACGGGCCAACAGTGCTAGCATCAAGCACAGCAGCGCTGCGTGGCCGGTAAAATCGACCATTTCATCGGTTCGCAGCAAGGTAAGAATCCCGATCGCCACCGTCACCCAGCCACCCATCCGAAACAGTTGACTGCGCTTGTCCGCGCTCAATCTGCCAGCAAAAAAACTCACTCCCAGCATAGTTGGCAGCGTGCCGAGTCCAAAAGCCAGCATCGTCGCCGCACCCAAAACCGGGTTTCCGGTTTCCGCCGCCTTAATCTGCGCTGCGTAGAGGAAACCGCAGGGAATCAAACCCCAAAGCAAACCCAAAGCAATCGGCACCCACCAGTTTTTTTGTGCCGAAAGCTGGCTCATTGCTTGTCCGACTCGATCGTGCGACAGCGGGTGCAATCGGGGCAATCCCGGCAGCAAGTTCGGTTTAATTTGCCCTACTCCGAACCAAATCAGCATCGTGCCCGTTAGAAGTGCGATCGCCCGCCGCAATTCGCTACCCGTACCTGCCAAAAGTCCGCCAGCAATTAACACCGAACCCAGTCCGCCAATTGCAGCACCAACCAAAGCGTAAGCAGTAATTCTCCCCAAATTTAGCAGCAAATGAAAGCGGAAAGCAGCTAATTTATCGTTGCGGGAATTAGAAAGAGAAAACGCCATTGTCAGCGGGCCGCACATCCCAGCACAGTGACCGAAACTGCCGAGAAATCCCAAAATTGCAATTAGCAGCAGGTCTAGCATTTTGCTGTTTTTTCCCAAACAACGCCATCAAGGTATTGACAAGATTTTCTTTAGCTCTTGGACGCTTTTTTTTTTACTTTTTACAAAAACTTATCTCAGCAGAGCGCTTTTGTCAAAATACAAGTTGTCCAACTTCTATCTAATCTCACCCATATTTAAAAAGACTAATGACTGATAACTAATAACTACTTTTGTTCTGGATGGGCCGCCGCCGGCGAAGCTGCACCCATTTGATTAATAGCAGCAATTAGCTGATAAAGCCGCCCAAAATCCCGCTGGTTGAAATGCAAAGTCAGGCGCGGCAGATCGAAAGTTTCATCTCCTATTTCCGGTTCCAAAGCTTTACTTTTTTCAATTTTTCCAGTGACAACAATATCGCTAAAATCAGTATTTAGCCGATCGACATTCTCCTCAGAAAGCTCTGTTTTCAAGCGAATTACCAATTTTTCGCGCACGTAGCGGCAGGAGTGATAAACCAGATAAAAACTGCCGATCGCCTCGCAAGCGACATTTATATCGTCAGTAATCGTATACAGGCTGCGATCGTCGGGTGAAATCAAACCCCGGCCCCGCAATTGTTTTTGCACAAAATAATTCCAATCGTGCCAATAATCTCCTCCCGGTCGATCGATCAATACCACAGGAGCCGGCCCGAACTTGCCAGTTTGAGTCAAAGTCAGACACTCAAAAGCCTCGTCCAGTGTGCCGAAACCGCCCGGAAACAGAGCTAAAGCATCGCTCTCCCGGAGAAAAAATAACTTGCGAGTGAAAAAATATTTAAAATTGAGCAATTTGCGATCGCCCGCAATAAAAGGATTAGAACCCTGCTCGAAAGGTAACTGAATGTTGAGCCCAAAAGAACGTTCAGCAGTCGCCCCCTCGTTCCCCGCCTGCATGATTCCCCCGCCCCCGCCAGTAATCACCATAAACCCCTGCTGGGCCATCGCCCGCGCAAAGTCTCTGGCCATCAAATATTCCGCCGATTGCGGTGACACCCTCGCCGAACCAAAAATCACAATTTTGCGAACGTGGCGGTAAGGATAAAACATCTCAAAAGCGCTCTCCATATCTCGGAGCGACGCAGCCATAATTTTCCAGTCTAGGCGATCGAGCTCCTCTCCTGCCATTTGCACTATAGTAGAGAGCGATCGTTCGATCCACTCAGAGTGCTTCAACATTGGGAAGCGATCGATCAAATCGATCAATTCAGCTTGGAGGGACTCAAAACCTTGACCAGACTCAGAACGAATCATGAATTTTTCCGAAACAATAACAAATTGTCGCTACTAAAAATTAAGGGGCAAGCTAAATTTAGAAGCTAATAGCCACCAGCAAATTGCCCTGCTGGCAACTAATAACTTTTCCAGTAGCTTTGCCCCGGTTCTGAAGCGAGTTAGCTTTCGCGGCCCACAAAGAACAGCGCGAAACCGCTCGCAGTTGGGTTAAATGTACTTTTCCAGAGTGTTTGCCAGAGTAGTTTTCGGAACTGCCCCAACCACCATATCCACACGTTGACCGCCCTTAAATATCATCAGCGTCGGAATGCTGCGGATACCGTATTGGCTGGCCACGTTAGGATTCTCGTCGGTATTAACTTTTACTACCTTGACCTGCCCTTCATATTGCTGGGCAATTTCGTCTACGACGGGCGCCACCATCCGACAGGGCCCGCACCAGGGAGCCCAAAAATCCACTAGAACTGGAACTTCGCTATCGAGCACTTCCTGCTTAAAGGTAGAGTCGGTTACTTGCGCGGCTGCTGACATCCCTAGCCATCCTTGTAAATACTATTTCTCGGATAACAAGTCTAGCAAAAAGTGTAACCACTTGCGTCAACGATTTTAACAGAAGGCTTCTGAAGGAAGAAGGAAGACGGTAGAAGGAAGAGGGAAGACGGTAGAAGGAAGAAGGCACAAGGTTTCTGAAGGAACAAGGCACTTATGTTTCCGAAGGCACTTATGTTTCCGAAGGTAGAAGGCACTTATGGAGAAGAAAAATTCTCCCACTCCCAGACTCTCCCACTCTCCCACTCTGGGCCTCTCCGGAGCTACAAGCCTCTGTTCTGTATCTAGTAAGCAAGAGCCAAGATGTCCGGCAAAAAAGGAACCGCCCGAACAGTAGTCCGGGCGGAGTGTGGTGTGAGGAGTGAACGGAAACATGCGTCTCCGCTTCTTATATTGTGACACCTACTTCTCGATAATTCCACAATATTCTGTAAATTTCGAGACTCTTGAACAAATTTTGTCAAGGTATGCTGGTATTCGATCGGTAAATCTACTTACCCATGCCCAATTGTTGAGCTTTTTGATAGACTTTACCCTCAGTCAGCAGAGAAGGAGCAATTACCACTTCCACTTGCTGCATCTCCTTAAGATCCTTAGCGCCCAGGGTGCCCATGCTAGTTTTCAGAGCTCCGAGCAAGTTGTGCGTACCGTCATCTAGGAGGGCCGGCCCGCGCAAAATTTGCTCCACAGTACCCGTAGTCCCCACGCGAATGCGAGTGCCGCGCGGCAAAACCGGGCTGGGAGTCGCCATCCCCCAGTGAAAGCCGCGGCCGGGAGCTTCGGCGGCCCTGGCAAAGGGCGAACCAATCATCACTCCATCGGCACCGCAGGCAATGCACTTGCAGATATCGCCGCCGGTAATTAAACCGCCGTCAGCAATCACCGACACGTATTTGCCAGTTTCGCGATAGTAGTCGTCCCGCGCGGCGGCGCAGTCTGCTACCGCTGTGGCTTGAGGAACACCGACACCCAATACGCCCCTAGATGTGCAAGCAGCTCCCGGCCCAATGCCCACGAGAATGCCCGCAGCGCCAGTTTTCATTAAATTCAGGGCGACTTCGTAGGTCACGCAGTTGCCCAAAATTACTGGTATCGGCATCTCTTGACAGAATTGAGTTAAGTCTAGAGGCGCGATCGCTTCAGGGGAAAGGAAAGCTGTCGAGACTACTGTTGCTTGCACAAAAAATATATCGGCTCCCGATTCAGCAACTGTTGAGCCGTATTTGCTCGCAGCGGCAGGTGTACCGCTGACGGCGGCAATCCCTCCTCCTGCTTTAATTTCTTTAATTCTCAGGTCGATTAATTCTGGCTTGATGGGTTCGGCATAGAGTTCCTGCATCAGGGAAACAAATTCGTGGTTCCCGACACTGGCGATGCGCTCTAATATAGGCTGGGGGTCGGCATAGCGGGTTTGAATTCCTTCTAGGTTGAGCACGCCCATTGCTCCCAATTCCGACAGCAAAATGGCCATGCGGACATCGACTACTCCATCCATGGCGCTGGCGATGATCGGGATTTCTCGATCGATCCCGCCAATCTGCCACTTGGTATCTGCCAAACTCGGATCGAGGGTGCGCTGTCCGGGTACAAGCGCAATTTCATCTATGCCGTAAGCTCTGCGAGCGCTTTTGCCCCGCCCAATTTCAATATTCACGCTGTTTCACTTCCACAATGTATTTAAATTAGACTAACAAAAAGTTAGCCCGCCCGAGTTTAGCTATCGCACGGCTGTCTTTAAAAAAAGCTCGGCACTGATTCTGATTGTATTCTGATTATATGAAATCGAAGGGGATACTTTTCCTCAGCAACGGCCACGGGGAAGACTCGATTAACTGTCAAATTCTCAAAGCTTTGAGAGTATCTGGCGCGGATGTTGATGTTTCGGCAATGCCGATTGTAGGTGACGGGGCTGCTTACCGCCGATCGACCGTGCCAATTATTGGGCCCACCAGTCAAATGCCGTCTGGGGGGTTTTTTACATGAATCCCCTGTTTTTCCTCAAAGATATTGGCGCGGGGCTGAATGCTTTGACTTGGCAGCAATTGCAGGCTGTTTGGAGGCATTCGCGCCACTGCGATTTGGTGGTGGCGACTGGGGATATTGTCGCGGCGGCGATCGCCCGATCGACCGACCGCCCCTATATAATTTTTCTATCCGCTCATTCTAGTTATTACGAGGGGCGAGTCGATTTGGGTTTAATCTTGTGGCAGTTGCTTTGCTCAGAGAAATGTCTGGCGGTTTTTACCTAAAAATTGGGTTTAAAGCCCCGTCCTTCTAGGACGGCTTTCTCTTTAAATACTATAGCTTAAGAAGCGATTCAACGTTTTTTAAGCTCTAGTAAATAGAGGAGGTGATGCAAGTGTTTAGTCTGACATACGAATACAAACTCAAACCCACATCAGCGCAAGTTGCCATATTTGAAGACTGGCTCGAACAATGTCGGCGCGTCTACAACTATGCATTAGCCGAGCGCAAAGATTGGTTTAAATCTCGTAGCTGTCAGATAAATGCTTGTTCTCTCCAGTCCGAATACATCATTCCAGCAGAAACCAAACGCCCTACTTATGCCAGTCAATGCAAGACATTAACAGCCTATAGGAAAACTTCTGGCAACCTACAGCGAGTGCAATCTCAAGTTCTACAACAGACGCTTCGTCGGTTAGAACAAGCATTCGTCAGCATGTGGGAGCAAGGACATGGTTTCCCTCGATTCAAGAAGAGTGGAACCATGCGCTCTTTCGTTTTTCCTCAAGTTGGGATAGATGCCGTAAGAGATGGCGCTATCAAGCTACCTGTAATTGGCTGGATCAAGTTGGGCCAATCGCGTTCTATTCCTGATGGCGCAAAGCTAAAACAGGTTCGGATAGTGAGACGTGCTAGCGGATGGTTTGCCATGTTGACATTGCAGTGGGATGTATCCGTTCCAGATGTCATGCCACATGGCGAAGCGCTTGGAGTAGACGTTGGAATCAGTCACTTTGCTGCGGTTTCTAACGGTAAGTTGTTCCCCAATCCAAGACCTTTCAAGAAGCTCAAACGCAAGCTTAGATTACTGCAACAGAGAGTATCGAGAAAAGTTAAGGGGTCGAATAACCGCAAGAAAGCGCAAGTTAAAGTCAGCAAACTGCACGAACGAATTGCAAATACTCGGAAAAACTACTACTGGCTCGTAGCTCACAATCTCTGCGATTGGGCGGGGATGATATTTGTGGAAGATTTGAAACTCAAAGGTCTAGTGCGAGGCTTCTTAGGGAAGCACTGCTTAGACGCTGGATGGGGACAATTTTTTCAAGTATTAGAGCAGTGCTGTCGCAAACGCGGAGTGTTCTTTCTTAAGGTTGACAGCAAGAAAACCAGTCAGATATGTCCTAACTGCTTAGTCGAGACGGGCAAGAAAGAGCTATCCGAGCGTATTCATTCGTGCCAACATTGCGGCTATACGACGGATAGAGACGTTGCAGCCGCTCAAGTAGTTCTCATTCGAGGACTTGCAGCCGTGGGACACACGGTCAAGATGCTTTCTGAGGGTAAAGCGATTGCGCTCCCGGCGATGAAAGAATCCCCGTCCTTATAGGGCGGGGAGTGTCAATAGAGATGCTTTGACTGCTGCTGACTTAAACCGACAGGGTTTAAAGAAAGCTCAGTTTGTCGGCAATCCTGTCATGGACAACCTCAATTCTACGGGCAAAGATTTGCAGTTAATGCCCGGAGTTAGGACGATCGCCCTTCTCCCAGGTTCTCGCCTCCCAGAAGCCACTAACAACCTCGTTTTGCTCCTGGAACTGGTTAAAGAAATTGCTAGTAACTCTACTGTACCGGTGCAGTTTCGGGCAGCTTTAGTTCCGAATTTGATGCCTCAATTAGATTATCTTGCAGCCAGAGCAGGATGGCAACTGCGATGTGTGAGAGTAGGAATGGTTTGCCAACTCATCTCCCCTCGCGACAATCATTTTCACGATTTCTGGATGTTTCTCAATATTGCGGCCTATTTCAAAAAAAGTTGCTTGAACTCGATAGCGGTCTAAGATATCTAAAAGCTGGTTTGTATAGGGAGGATAGGGCCCGTCGTCGTAGGTGAGGGCAACAACTTTCACTTCGGTATCGGCGCGGTTGATGCCGAAATAATTGTAAAATTTAGTAAATTTAATCAACAGCGATACTGCGAAAAATAACGCTATGGTGAAAAGCAGAAACTTTTGTAAATTTTTACCGATTCGCATAGCTGCACGCACTCGATCGAGAATGAAAGTGGATTGTGGTCAGATTACCACAATTGGGGAGCTGAATCCTTAAGCTATTTTATCATTAATTATTGTCCGTTTCTAGATTTTCGAGTTTTGGCGATCGCACAGTAGCTAGAGGCTTCAAGTGCCAGTACACTTGTACGCTACATATAGCGTAAGTAAGTCCAGAGCAAAAAAGCGATAATAAAACATCGGGAGTTCTAGGGGCGGGTAAGGCAAGGATTTATATTCGGAGCGAGTTTACTGCTGCTCTCACCCGCTCCTACCCATGTTATATTTATTTGTATACTCATTTTTTTTAGGCAGCAATAATTCCCAACATGATTTCACTGCCAGATATCACAATTGTCAGCCAGATTTACGAAAGTGCTAATTCCCTCGTATACCGAGGCATCCTCAAATCAAATCAGCAACCTTTGATTTTGAAACTCCTCAAAGAGGATTATCCCACACCAGCCGAACTCTACCGCTATCAGCAGGAATACGAAATCACTCGCCGTCTCAACCTAGAGGAAACGATTAAAGCTTACGAACTGCGAAAATACGAAAACACACAAGTCATGTTGTTAGAGGATTTTGGAGGAGAGTCCTTAAAAATCCTGCTGGATGGCCGTCCCTTGGCTTTACCAGAGTTTCTCCACCTAGCCATCCAAATCACAGATGCCTTAGGCAAAGTTCATCAAAAAAATGTCATTCACAAAGATATCAATCCATCTAACATTGTCTTGAATCCTCAAACCGGACAATTAAAAATTATTGACTTTGGCTTATCTACCATCCTATCCCAAGAGAATCCCAGCCTCAAAAGTCTTAATCTTCTAGAAGGGACATTGGCTTATATCTCTCCAGAACAAACAGGCAGGATGAATCGCTCACTAGACTACCGCACCGACTTTTATTCTCTTGGCGTTACTTTCTATGAACTGTTAACCAACCAGTTGCCTTTTGCTTCCGTCGATGCACTTGAGTTAGTCCATTGCCATATTGCCAAACAACCCACTCCACCTCATGAAAATAATCCAGAAATTCCCTTGACTCTCTCACAAATTGTCATGAAGTTAATGGCAAAAAGTGCGGAAGATAGATATCAGAGTGCTTGGGGAATCAAGGCAGATTTAAAAACTTGTCTCGCTCAATTTAGAAATGGTAAATTTCAAGCTTTTTTATTGGGAGACCAAGATATTTCTCCTCAATTGCAACTCCCTCAAAAACTGTACGGCAGAGAATCACAGATTGACTCCTTATTGACTGCTTTTGTTCGCGTAGCGTCGGGACAAGAACAACAAGTAGGGGCTGGTTTAGCAAATAACCTGAGTAACCCAACGACAACTCAGTCACAAAATCTGCCCGTAGAAGGACAAACTGAACTCATGCTAATTTCTGGATACTCTGGTATTGGAAAATCAGCTTTAGTTCAGGAATTGTACAAGCTCATAACTCAAAAAAACGGCTACTTTATTGCAGGTAAATTTGACCAGTTGCAACGCGATATTCCCTATCAAGCTTTAGTCGCTGCCTTCCAAGAATTGGTGCGGCAATTGCTCACCGAAACTGAACCCCAATTACAACTGTGGCGAGAGAAGATTCGACGTGCATTAGGAATCAACGGACAAATTATTATTGATGTCATCCCCGAAGTGGAACTGATTATTGGCAAACAAAATCCCGTCCCCGAATTACCTGCAACAGAAGCAATAAATCGGTTTAATTTAACTTTTCAAAACTTTATTCAGGTTTTTTGCCAAAAAGAACATCCCCTCGTTCTATTTCTAGACGACCTTCAGTGGACAGACAGCGCTACGTTGCAATTGATCCAGTTGATAATGACCGATTATACTACTCAATATCTGTTTGTAATCGGAGCTTATCGAGATAACGAAGTCAGTGCAACTCATCCTACTATGCTGACTTTATCTGAGATGAAAAAACAGGGAGTAGTAATTAATCATCTCTCTCTTTCACCATTGAATTTAAACCAGGTTAATGAATTAATTGCGGATACGCTGAAAACCGAGTGCGTCCCTACGCAAAGATTAGCCGAGTTGGTTTGGCAAAAAACACAAGGAAATCCCTTTTTTATTAAAGAGTTTCTCAAGTCACTTTATACAGAGCACTTGTTGAAATTTGATACTAATGCTAGGGCTTGGCATTGGGATTTAGAGCAAATTATAACGAGGAATATTACTGATAACGTTGTTGAGTTCATGGCAGATAAAATTAAAACATTATCAGAGTCAGCACAAAAAGTTTTACGATTAGCCGCTTGCATTGGCAACCAATTTGATTTAGAAACGCTTTCAATTATTAATGAAACTTCTCAAAAAGCAGCGGCAACTGAATTATGGGATGCCATTCAAGCGGGATTGATATTACCCGTTGGGGATGATTACAAATTCCTGAAAACAAACTGCGAGGCGAATGACTTAAAAATTACTTATAAATTTGCTCACGATCGCATCCAGCAAGCCGCCTATTCTCTAATTCCTCCAGACGACAAGCAAGCGGTTCACTGGAAAGTCGGGCAACTTTTGTTACAAAATACACCACCACAGGTACTCCAACAAAAGATTTTTGATATTGTCAATCAGCTCAACTTCGGTATTGAAGCAATTGACGTTCAGCTAGAAAAAGATAAACTTGCTCAATTAAATCTGATTGCTGGCAAAAAAGCGAAGGCATCAGCAGCTTGGAAACCGGCCTGGAATTACTTAAGCATTGGTATAAATTGCCTGAGTGCAGATAGTTGGCTTCGTCAGTATGACCTAAGTCTAGCACTGTATGTGGAAACAGTAGAAGCTGCTATCTTGAGTGGCCATGTTGAGGAAATGGAAAAATTGGCTAACCTTGTGCTTCAACAAGCTACTTCATTGCTGGACAAAGTGAAAGTCTATGAAGTCAAGATTCAAGCCTATACAGCACAAAACAAACCGTTAGAAGCGATAGATACGGCACTTTCAGTATTAAAACTGTTAGGGTTTCGCTTTCCCAAGAAGCCAAATAAATTAGATATTATCATTGCACTCGCCAGGACAAAGATCGGGCTATCCGGGAAACGAATCGAGGACTTAATCGACCTGCCAGAAATGACCGATCCTGACAAGATAGCCACCATGCGTATCCTATCAATTATGTTGTCGGCTGCCTATTTCGCTACACCAGAATTGTTTCCGCTGATTGTGTTTAAACAGGTTAATTTGTCTATCAAATATGGTAATACTTCTGTGTCATCCTATGCTTATGCTACCTACGGACTAATTCTTTCTGGAGAAGTTGTAAACGATGTTAACTCCGGCTATCAATTTGGGAAAATTGCTCTCTTGTTAGTCGAGAAATTCAAGACCAAAGAACTTAAATCTCGGACTTTATTTATTTTTAATTACTTTATTAGACATTGGCACGAGCATATTAGGGAAAGCTTAACCCCTTTGCTAGATGCTTACTTGATTGGACGGGAAACCGGAGATTTAGAATATGCGAGTTTTTCAGCCGGCGCATACTGCTACTATTCCCTGGTAGCGGGCAAGGAACTGACAAGGCTGGAACGCGAGATGGCTATGTACAGTAACGTTTTCCGGCAATTCAATCAAGAAACCTTCTTTTATTACAATCAACTCCAGCGGCAGGTCGTATTGAACTTAATGGGTCGGGCTGAAGATAAGTGCCGTTTAATCGGTGAAAGCTATGATGAAATAAAAATGCTGCCCATTCATTTGGCGGCGAATACTACAAATATTTGTCACTCCATCTATTTTTTTAAATTATACCTCGGCTATCTTTTTCAAGACTATCAGCAAGCCCGGGAAAATGCCGCCTTGGTCGAAAAAAATATAAACAGTGCTGTGGGTTCTGTTCCTCTTTCTCATTTTTACAATTCCCTTACTCATCTTGCTATATATTTTGATGTTTCTAAATTTGAGCAAAAACAAATCCTGAAAAAGGTTGAATCCAATCAGAAAAAGATCGAGAAATGGGCGAGTTCAGCTCCGATGACTCACCTCCATAAATTCTATCTAGTGGAGGCAGAGCGATATCGAGTTTTGGGTGAAAATGCTAGGGCGATCGACTACTACGATCGCGCCATTGCCTTAGCCAAAGAACATGACTACATCAACGAAGAGGCTTTGGCTAATGAACTGGCTGCCAAATTCTACCTCGCTTGGGGAAAAGAGCAAGTTGCCCAAGCCTATATGACAAATGCTTATTACTGCTATGTACGTTGGGGCGCCACAGCTAAAATGACAGATTTGAAACGGCAGTATCCAGAACTTTTAAAGCGTTTTACGACAGCCAATATGTCCATAAATTCCCGCAGCAACGTGTCTGATACATCTAGCAGCACTTCAGGTGAACTCCTGGATTTGGCAGCCTTGATGAAAGCATCTGGGGCAATTGCCAGTGAAATTGAGCTGGATAAACTCCTCACGACTTTGATGAGAATCCTGCTGGAAAGCTGCGGGGCAGAAACTGGCTATCTAATTTTAGAGTCTCAAGGACAACTGCGAGTCGAAGCGTCAGGTGACGCTAACTCAAATCAAGTGATGGTGTTGCAATCTACTCCTATAGAAACCTGTCTTCCTTTGTCGATTATTCACTATGTTGAGAGGACTAAACAAGGACTGATTGAAACCAATGTTGCCCGTGAAGGCCGATTTACCCAAGATGCTTATATCAAAACACAGCAGCCCAAGTCTATCCTTTGCGCCCCTCTACTCAATCAAGGGCAATTAATTGGCATTGTTTACTTGGAAAATAATTTAGCAGATGGCGTTTTTACACCCGATCGCCTGGAAGTGATTCAATTGCTTTCAACTCAGGCGGCGATCGCCCTTACCAACGCCAGACTCTACACCCAAGTACAATCGACGCAAAATCGCCTGAATAAATTCCTTAATGCCATTCCTTTTGGCATATCCGTTCACGACGCCAAAGGACAACTGGTTTACGCCAATCCAATTTCACAGCAGTTACTGAATATTCAAGATTTACCCAAAGCCGAAATCGAGCAACTCTCAAAAACCTATCACGTTTATCGGGCAGGCACAGGCCAGATGTATCCAGTGGAACAGCTACCCTTGGTGCGATCGCTTGGCGGTGAAAAAACATGGGCGGATGATTTGGAACTGCACTACAGTGAGCGAATCGTTCCCTTAGAAGTAACCAGCACACCAATTTTCGATGAAACGGGTAGTGTAGAGTATGCGATCGCAGCTTTTCAAGATATTAGCGATCGCAAGCAGGCCGAAAAAGCGCTGATCGAAAATATCCGCTTAGAACAGGAAATTAGCGCTCGCAAAAAAACAGAAGCAGAACTCGAACGGGCAAAAGAAGCAGCCATTGCCGCCAACCTCGCCAAAAGCACTTTCCTTGCCAACATGAGCCACGAATTGCGAACTCCCCTGAACGCCATTCTCGGCTTTTCTCAACTGATGAATCAGGATACAAATCTGTTAAATGAACAAAAAGAGAACCTCAACATCATTCAGCGCAGTGGAGAGCATTTATTATCTCTAATTAATCAGGTGCTTGACCTTTCCAAAGTTGAAGCTGGACGCATGACGCTATCTGAAAATAATTTAGACATTAATCACTTATTAGCTGATATTGAGGATATGTTTGCGTTGAAAGCAAACGATCAAAGCTTACGCTTACGATTTGAATGTGCTGCTGATGTTCCTAAATATATCTGCGCTGATGAAGTTAAGTTGCGGCAAGTGCTGATTAACTTGATCAGTAATGCCGTTAAGTTTACTTCTTCTGGAAGCGTGTCTGTAGAAGTAAAAAGTAAACAGGCAAAAGCCAAAACTGAAGCCGGAACACAAATAACCAACAACCAACAACCAACAACCATTACCTTTGAAGTCAAAGATACGGGAGTTGGCATTGCGGCAGAGGAACTGGAGAAACTATTCCAACCCTTCGTGCAAACAGCATCCGGTCAAAAAGTGCAGCAAGGAACCGGATTAGGACTGACCATTAGCCGTCAATTTGTCCGCTTGATGGGAGGTGAAATAACAGTCATTAGTCACGGTAAAGCTTTCACTCCCGGAATGCCTCTTAAGGAATTTTTAGAAGACACGACGGGTACAACATTTAAATTTGACATTCCTGTGGGCATCGCTGATGCCAGCGCAATTCACAACCAACCCTACAATCGTCGCGTCGTTGCCTTAGCGCCTAACCAACCCCCATATCGCATCCTAGTAGTGGACGATCGAGATTACAATCGGCAACTGTTAGTTAAACTCCTTAAACCTGTTGGTTTTGAAGTTGAAGAAGCGACTAACGGTATTGAAGCGCTGGAAATTTGGGATTCATACTCACCCCATCTGATCTGGATGGACATGAGAATGCCCGTTATGGATGGTTATGAAGCCACGAAACGCATTAAAGGCACCATCAAAGGTCAACCTACTGCTGTTATTGCTATTACTGCTAGCGTGTGGGAAGAAGAAAAGGCAGTTATTTTATCGGCTGGTTGTGATGATTTTGTACGAAAACCGTTCCACACAGAAGCCATCTTTGACATTATGGCTAAACATTTGGGAGTCGGTTATATTTATCAGGATCAACAGCTACCATCCCACTCCTCTAATGTGACTGGAGAACCGTTAAATCTAACGGATTTATTAGCAGCGATGTCAAAAAAATGGATGGTAAAATTATATGAAGCAGCTATTGACGCGGATTCGGAATCAGTTTTTCAACTCCTTGAGGAGATTCCTGAATCTCACGCTTCCGAGCTTCAAACTCTCAGGGGTTGGGTGACACAGTTTCAGTTTGAGAAGATTCTCGATTTAACTGAACCCTTGGTTGGTGAAGTACACCCGCCTATCGATCGATCTCCGTAGGGACACGGCACTGCCGTGTCTAAAGCTGCACTTCATAAACCTGCGATACGCTGTATGTTGCGCCCTTCTCAAGAACAGGTTTTCCGGCCTGTTCCACAAGAAGTGCATTTTCTTGTGAGGTGGGCAGGAGCTCCCGCCCATAGAAGGGTTATTGAGAATGATGCAATATCTCAGGTTTATCCTATTTGATGCTAGTACGCGGTTGGTTCTGTTCAATCATTGACTTTAATGCCGACTGTTTTAAGTCTGTAAGATCGCGGATGGTAATTGAGCAACCGTCTCCCAATCTCACAGCAGTGAAATAATAGCATTTGCTGTAATTACTTTCTAGATGAACCTCTCCTTCAAGCGATTCTCCAGTCTCAACAACTTCTACTAACAAATCAAACAATCCTGGACTCAATTGATTGAGCAGTTTTTTCAGAACGGGTTCGCCCGCGAGTTCGGTTCGTTTTTTTCCTAAAAGTCTGGCAAAGACAGGGTTAACTATCAAGCAGCGAAAATCTTCAATTTCTCCAGCAATATCCCCCCTCATCGCCTGCACCGCAGCTATTCCATCGAGAGATGAGTTTAGCAAATTTGCCAACAGGGTGCGAGATTGGTAGGCAATTTCTGCGGTTTGCTGGTGTCGCTCGATTGCTTCTTTTAGCTGGCGCTTTTGGTGCTGGATAGTGACCTGACTTTCTAGCCGAACTAGCACTTCTTCCGGCTGAAAAGGTTTACAGATGTAGTCAGCTCCCCCTACCTTAAAAGCTTTGACTTTATCAAAAATTTGGTCAAGTGCGCTTAAGAAAATAATCGGAATTTCTGAGGTTTTTTCATCGGATTTGAGGGCTTCGCAGACTTGATAGCCGTCCATGTCTGGCATTTTAATATCCAGCAATATAGCATCGGGGGGATGATTGCGAACTGTCCTCAAAGCCATCGAACCATTGGTGACGCCCCGAACTTTGTACCCCTGCTTAGTGAGAATTTCTGTTAGAAAACGCAGATTTTGTGGGAGATCATCAACAATTAAAATGTTACCTTTGCAAGTTTCTAATTGATCGATGTCACTTCCTCCGGCCTCCGTCATCGTCATAGATTCGCCTTTTGTATCGGCGATCGCACTTGTGGTGCTTTGCTTCTCTAGCAGAGAGCGAAAGTTATTCTTACTAACTTTTTCTCCCATTACGTCTGAAAGGCGCTGCCACAGGATGGCCGCTAAATCTTTGATATGTCCTATGCTCAGGTACAAGCTGTCAGCAAGGACACTATAAGTTGCGTTTTTCCAAGCTGTTTTTAAGATTTCTTTTTCAAGCAAACTTAAGGGTTTACTTGTCTTGGACTCTAAGGCTGCTTCGATAAATTCTAGGGCTTCTTCAAAAGTCATGTACCAATCAATCTCATCGGGTAAGGTTTTTCAGTTTTACACCCTAACTTTGAGTTATGCACCGTAGTAAGTCGGTGGAAAAATTTCTAATAGCTATTATGACAGACTTATTGACAATTACGATCCGGGCGATCGCCCCCGATCCTGATTCCACCTTGTCGAAACCCGAAAAATGCCATCGCGCCCGCCTAATTCTTTGTGAGGGCGATCGGCTTAAACCCTTGTCAGCACAAGGCTTTTAATTTGCTTGTCACCCCGTCAGATCCAAATGATCCGACTTTTCCGACTTTACGATCCGACTTTTCCGACTTGCTTTATGCCGAAATGCCAAACATACTCTTAATAGAATCTACCAAAAGACATAGAAGAGTACCACTCCTGCTGTCGATCGCCTCTATCTAAAGATAGATAGCAAAACCAGGGCGTCCGACTTTTCCGACTTTCCGATCCGACTTTTCCGACTGACAGGGGCGGGGGAGGGGAACCAGGATACAGACATGGAAAGGATGCAGCCTCAAAAAAAGAGCAACTGAATCCAATCTTTATCCGCATAAATACTCAGACCACACTGAGCTAGATGTTTGCGGGATTGGGGTGCAACCAAAAAAGCAACAGAGGAATGTTCCTTCACATTTATCTTTCACCACTTTTAAAATCATGTCAAATTCTCAATCCGTTATTGCAAGAGACATTCGGTATTGTCCTGAAGATATAGAGAAAGCATTTTGGCAGCTATGGCAGCAGAACCGAGATTATCTTTACCGTTGCTGTCTCAGGTGGATGGGGGGGAATGCTACTGATGCTGAAGAGGTGCTCAGTCGCGCCATGCTCAAAGCTTTGGATAAATTGCCAGACTATGCCGAAAAAATCACCAACCTCCGAGCTTGGCTCACCCGCTTAACCCATAATCTATGTATAGATATACACCGAGAACGTCGCCGGAAAGCAATGCAAATGGAGGATATTGAAGAAGTAGCTGCAACAGGAAGCTCAGCAGTTATTTCTGGTTTGAACTCTCCTGAAGAAGCACTTCTACATCATGAGTTGGGACAGTACATTCGCCGCGCTATTGATACTCTTCCTTCTCGATTACGCAATCCGTTTATCCTGCGTTACTGCCACCAGATTGCCTATCAAGATATTGCCCAACAACTTGCTCTCTCGCTCAATAACGTTTACAAGCGCATCCAACAGGCACGAGAACTTCTGCAAAAGCGTTTGAGCAGGTATTTGTCAGGGTTGGATGATGCTTTGTTAGATTCCTCCGAGTCGTCTAAAAAGGGGGACGTTGCCGTTGCCTTGAGCAGCGATGATTTTGCTGTAGGGGTAGTGCCCCCGTGCCTACCCCGTCAAGATTGTGGGGCAGCCTCGGTTGGGGCAGCCACGGGTGAGGCAGCCTCGGTTGGGACAGCCACGGTTGGGACAGCCACGGTTGGGACAGCCACGGCTGGGGCAACCACGGGGGGATTGCCCCTACAATTCGATGAAACGATCGCATCCGACTCGATCGCCCCCATCCCTCAGAACATTGGCGAGACAATTAATTATCAGGTAACAGCAATATGTCTAGAAACACTACACTCCGGGTGGTATCCCTCACTCAGTCCTCTGGGGTGGAGTTGAATGCTTACCTAGTTCTAGACGAAAAGCCAGCCCGAATTGACCAGAAGCTGAAAACATTAAGTGAGTACGTGCAGCAGTATCCCTCTGGATGGAAGAAACGGTTGGAATTGGCGAATCTGCTGTATGCAATGGGTCGTATTGAGCAGGCGGTTGAGCAGTATCGCCAAGTGATCGATCGGCAGCAACCATTGATTGGCGTGCGGTTGCAATTGGGGAAACTCTTGCAGCTTATGGGACGAGAGGTTGAGGCAGTAGCGGTTTATGAAAGTGCCTTGGCCAATGCACGCAATGAGGCGACTCGACAGCATATCAGCGGATCGATCGCACTCTGTAGAGGTGACACTCAGGCAGCGATACTGGCTTTTGAGTCGGCGGCTTCCCTAGAACCAGATAATGCGGCTCACTGGCTGGCGTTGGGGCAGGTGCAAAGGGGGAGAGGGGATGCGGTTGCAGCTTTGCGAGCCTTTGATACGGTTTTGTCACTGAAGCCAGATGATGTTGTAGCGCTGATTGACAGCTACGACGCGAGTCAGGCGGTGGGGAATGTGCGCCAAGCGCAGCGGCGGTTGAGCAAAGTGCTAGAGGTGGCTCCGGGTGATTTCCGATCGCTCAAACGACTGGCGGATACTCGTTGCCGGATGAGATTGGTATCGGGTGAGGAGGGCAAACAGACTAAACAGATAATTAATTCTGTGCTGCAACTGGCTCCTGATGCGGCGGATGCCCGCGAGTTGCTGGCCTATTATCACGTTTTCCGAGGGGAGTCGGCTAACGGGGTTGGGGTGTTGGAACGGTTTACTGAGGAACACCCGAATCATCCTAGGGGCTGGTATTCCTATGGGCGGTGCTTGTTCCATACGGGGGAATATCAGAGGGCGGCTGAGGCGATGCTGAAGGCTTATCGTCTCTATCCCCAGGATTGTGAAATTTATCGGGCGTTGTGTGAGATTTTGCCTTTAACATCTCCCCCAGTTCCTCTCGATCCCCCCCAGCCCACAGCAGGGCGGTTTCAGTCTCAGAAAAACCAAGATTTTGTAGGGGCGGTGCCCCCGTGCCCGCCCTGGCCCAGACAGCAGAAATTGGGCATTTCAGCGATCGGGGCAACCACGGGGGGTTTGCCCCTACAAGAGAATGAAACAGCCCTGGGGGATTTAGGGGGAGCTAACCCTCAAGTAACCCTTGCATCAATAGTAGAAGAGATGCTCGATCGTTTTCCCGAACGCTGGAGTGTTTGGACGACGGCGGGGCGGGTGTTGGTGGAAAGTTTTCAGGAAATCGATCGGGGGTGTGCTGTCTCTGCGAAGGGGACGCAACTTGAACCGCAGTTACCTGAAGCTTGGTTTTGTCACGGGCGGGTGTTGGCGCTGGCGGGGAAACACCGGGAAGCGGTGGAGGCTTTGGCGCAAGGATGGCAGTTGCTACCGGAAGAGGGGGGTTATCTGCAATCTGTATCTGCTGCGGTGTGGCTGGGGGAGAGTTATGGAGTGTTGGGGGATGAGGTGGCGAGTCGGAAATGGTTGGAAAAGGCTGGTCAGTCTCAGGAATTGATGGAGTTTGACCCGGCTATGGCTGGTTACTGGCAAGGGAGGGCGTTGTTGGGCTTGGGGGATGTGACGGAGGCAGTGGAGGCTTATCGAAGTGCGCTGAGTCGGCGGTTGCTCTACCCTTTTCGCGGGGAGGTTGAGGAGGCTGTGAAACGGTTCAAAGGTAAGAGGCGAAAGGGCGATCGGGCTAAAGCGTAGAGCCTTGACTTCTTAGGAAAGTCGGGGTTCTGAACCTCTCAGAGTGCATTAAGTTAGGAAAAAACAGCCTCTAACTCGAAAAATTCAGAAATTGACCTCTGGATTCGTCTTATAGGTGTAGAGACAAAAATACAATTTCGTCTCGAATAAAAAAAACTATCAAACTAATCTAAAAGGAGGCTAATTATGATTCGTAGATTCTTCTAAAACCAATATTTTTTCAGCAAAACTACATTGGTAAGCTGATTAAATGTGATTTAAAGATGTAGGGTGGGCCTTCCCACCCTACATCTTTTGTTGCTGACCTCAACTCAATGACACAATCTGGTGCAATGGGTGGAAATTAGAGTTCTTGTGCTGAGGGTGCATTGATATAGAAAAAAACAGCCCGTAACTCGAAAAATTCAGAAATTGACCTCTGGATTCGTCTTATAGGTGTAGAGACAAAAATACAATTTTGTCTCGACTAATTTTGAAAAAGATTGAGGATAAAAACTCAATCAAAAACCACAAGTAAAACTAGCAAAAACGAGAAAAAAATCATGAGAACCCGCATATTCTAACATTAAAAATCACTTCTGATAGTGGAACATTTATCAGTAAGTGAACATCAGTGATTAAAAATTGATGTAGTAGGGTAGGCACTGCCGTCAGCGCCTACCCTACATTTTTTGTTGCTGACCTTAAGTTAATGACAAAATCTGGTGGGATGAGTGGAATTTATAGTTCTCGTGTTTGAGGTGGGTTTCATGGGGTGCATTGAGTTAGGAAAAAACAGCGCCTAACTCGAAAAATTCAGAAATTGATCTCTGGAATCGTCTTATAGGTGTAGAACAGAGACATTGGTTCTCCTTTCTACATCGTTTTACTTTACAGGGAGAGCAACCACCTATGACTGCAACATTTACACTTCACACTGTTCGGTGCGAAATTCCAAGTTCTGGAGTTGATAGCGGTTTGTTACAACAAATTGGCGGTTATGTAGAGCAAGCATCATCTGTAGCAAAACTCTTACCAGGCGGTCAAGTTGTCGGGGGATTTTTTACAGTCGGCGAAGCTTTGCTGGGTGTGCAAAACGTCTTAAAACAAGCGGAAGGTTTGACGGGCGTTCTTACTTCTATTGGACAAAAGTTTGCCGATCAGTTGTACATTAAGCGCGGGGATGAAAAAGTATTTCCCACAGACGAGAAATATGTCGATATCTCCAAAGAACAGGAGATAAAAACAGATATATCTTTTAATTTCGACAACGAAATTAAGCTCACTCTTTGGGAGTGGGACATGATGAGTGATGACTTTCTCGGAGAGTTAGTCGTCTCAGAAGAACTTGCTCTCCAGGAAGATACGCCTGAAGCAAAGGCTAAACAACGAGTAGCTTTAAAGGAAGCATTGGCTAAAATTCCTGATGACGCACCCGACTACGAAAAACAAGAGGATGAGGTGCGTCGGAAGCTTATGAAACCAAAAATTAATACCTATGTGATGAAGAACGACTCGGAGGGGTGTATTTACACGCTGGTTTACTCTGTAACTAAGGCTTGACATCCTCCGGTTTGAGGTGAGAGAGGGCGATCGCACTTTGAACCCTTCCACATATTTGCAAAGCGCAACAAGTTCGAGGATAGCTGCTTGTACTCCCTCTAGCTGAAAGGCGATCGCTCCTCAACACGATCTGGTTCAGGAGTCGGGAGAGCGATCGCTCCTTGAACCAGCTTCCACATACTCGCAAATCGCAACTAATTTAGAGATAGCTGCACCATCTTCTTGCACTCTCTCTAACTGAAAGAATTTCAATTGAACACAAAGAGAAAGCAAAATGAAAAAGATCTCGGCGAATTTCGAGTCGGACTTTCGCGCTGCCTATCTAGGTGGTGTAATTCCCAGCAATACAGACTATCTTGAGAGTTATAAGGAGGGCTATGAAAAGACTTGTTATCAGGTCTACTGTAATGCTTACGATTCGGCTCTGAAGTTCCTTGTCATTGGTCGGATAGTCAAGGATGGAGTACCCCCCATAGGTCTGTCGGAACTAGAGGAGAAGAATTTCCTGTTCACTAATGAGCAGCGCACGGGTAGCATTCTCAGGGTCGAGGACAAAAAGTGGACAGTTATGATCAACGATTCTTGGGTAATCGGTGGAATCAATGCCCTGCTTCCTTTCTATGTCGCTTCTCCACGGCAACGCCAAAATATCTACCACGACACATATCAATTCACCGTTACCGGGCGAGAACTGATCGGACTTACTCATTTTGGTTATCAGCCTATCAGCCATCCGCAACTGGGCGAGGTCTTCGTTTGTAAAGATGCCAAGCGGGCGCAAGGGGCTACGCTCACTGAATATGAGCGCCGCTACTGTGGCTTAAGGGAGGAGGTCAAAAAAAGAAACCTCTCGAATTCTGATAACCTACTCGTTAGCCCTGAGTACAAATAGTGTGCTTGACTGTAGTCACGAGTGGGTAGAATTGGGTAGGCGAAAATTTTCTGCATCTAAATAAATTTGACTTCGCCACCTAGCGGACAACTGTGTAACTCAGTGTCAAGCCTTGTCTTTATCCATAAGACAAGGCAGAATTATTTTTTAGATAAATTAAAAAATATACGCCGATTAGCGCAGACAACTCGATTAATTTTCAGTATTATTACCGATGTCTTTTAGTGAGTGATATTGCAGTCACTCAGAAATATCTCAATTAGGCAAAGATCCGACTTTTCCGACTTTACGATCCGACTTTTCCGACTGACAGGAGCAAGGTAGGGGAGTCATGATAGAGACATAGAAAGGATGCAGCCTCAAAAAAAGAGCAACTGAATCCAATCTAAAACTGGATAAATGCTACGTCAAAGTATAAATCGTGCCTGTAGACAAACTCCCATAACTCATGGAACTTATTTGGTTCTTTAAAACCCTCAACAAATACATTGCCTCCTACAAATGGCAATTCATTTTACTCTTTACCTGCCTGATATTCGACGCAGCCTTTGATTCAGTCTTCCGAGCCAGCTTAAAATTTATCATCGATGCCGCCATCGTTCCCCAAAACTATAGTCTTCTGGTTCTAATCCTGTCATTGCTAGTTGTCGGAGCAATTCTATATGCCTGCATCGGTTTGCTAGGAATTTTCCTAGGAGCGCGTTTAGGCATTTTGATAACTAACAATATCCGACACTCTCTATTCGAGCATCTCCAAAGCCTTTCAATGGAGTTTTTTGGGCGACGTTCAGCCGGGGATATTGTCAATTGTCTGATCGCCGATGTCCAAAAGGTGGAAAATGGTGTAATTACAATGGGGCTGACAGTCGTTGTTTTAGAACTGTGTAACTTCCTATTTTCTCTGGTTTTCCTCTTCTTCCTCAACTGGCAATTAGCCCTGCTCAGTTTAATCGGTTTAACCCTCTGCACCATTGCCCCAGCAAAAATAGCCAGCCTTGCCACCGAAGTCGGCTATAAGTTGCTGCAAAAAGAAGGACAGATTGCCAGCGTCGTCGAAGAGAATATCCTCTCGCAAACCGTTGTCAAGATATTCGGGCTGGAAAACCAAATGACTGAGGATTTTTCCACCGATTTGAATGACTTAAAACAGGTTTATGTCCGCGCAACCTTTCTCTCCTACTTAGTGCAGAAAGTACCCATGATTGGTTTTGTCATGACGCAGCTTATCGTTTTAAGTATCGGTGCAGTGATGACCTACAGGAATATAATTTCTGTAGGAACTCTGACCTCCTTTCAAGTTTTACTGCTAGGATTGAATCTCAATATCCTCGGTTTAACTTCGTCAATACCTGCATTTATTGATGGAGTGGCAGGGCTGCAACGCATCAGCGATATCTTATCAGAAACCCCGGCGATTCAGGATGCACCGGATGCGATTGATTTACCGCACTTTTCCAGTGATATTAACTTTGACGATGTTACCTTTAGCTACTCCCAAGATAGAGGAGGAGTTAAAAATCTCTCCCTGAAGATTCGCCAAGGAGACTTCGCGGTATTTGTCGGTCAAAGTGGAGCCGGCAAAAGTACAATTGTCAACTTGCTGACGCGATTTTATGACCCGGATAAAGGACGCATTCTGTTTGATGGAATCGATTTACGTTATGCAACAGTACGCTCCCTCCGTTCTCAAATTGGACTGGTTTCTCAGGATGTAATTCTCTTTAATGGCTCGGTGCGAGAAAACATCCGCATGGGCTATCTAGAAGCCACTGACGAACAAGTCGAAGCCGCAGCCAAAGCCGCCGAGATTCACAAATTTATTTTGTCCTTACCCCAAGGCTACGACACACCCGTTGGTGACAGGGGCGGACAGTTATCAGGGGGACAACGGCAAAGAATCGCTTTAGCTAGAGCTTTGGTAAGAAATCCAGCAATTCTGATTCTGGATGAAGCCACATCCGCCCTTGACCCCGCCACAGAAGCCGAAATCCTCGCCACCATCGAGCGCATCACCAAAGAACGCACAGTGATTTTGATCACCCACCGCATGGCCCATGCCTTGCGTGCGGATGTCATGTACGTGCTGGAAAACGGCAGCTTGGTTGTTAGCGGTTGACACCAATTTTTTATGAGGCTGCATAGAATCCGATCCCCCCTAGCCCCCCTTAATAAGGGGGGGACAAGATTCCGCTCAAAGTCCCCCTTCTTAAGGGGGATTTAGGGGGATCGAGATATGTGCAACTTCACATTAAATTGGTATGACACACAGATTTGACCTGTACTGAATATTTTGGAGTTAAAAATTATGACCAGCACAAATGATTACAAATGGCTAATTCCCTCTTCTCATAACCTAGGCTCGAAATCTCTTGAAGAAGAGAAAGCTCTCTGGGATAAAAATCACGAAGATTATACTAACACCTCTTTCAGCCTCACCCAAGACCCCAAAATCTGCAAAAACTTAATCCGTCCAGAGCGTTCTCCCGGCTATGATATTCCCAACTCGCCTGATATCAAAGTCCTAATTCCCGGTTGTGGCTCGGAAATTTATCTTCAGAAAACCTTACTAGAATTTTGCCCGCAAATTGGACAAATCTACTGTACCGATTTTTCCAAAACAGCCATTGAAAAAGCACAAGCAGACTGGAAAAAAGCAGATGGAGATTCCAGACTCAACAATCAGCAAATCGTGTTTGACGAAGTAGACTCCACGCGAACCACCGAACTAAAACCGGAGTGGAACGAGAAATTTGATTACGTCCTACTCGCAAATTCCGTGGTTTCCAGTGAGGATAAAACCAACCGCGAGATGATTCGGGAATTTGGTAAAGTTCTCAAGCCAGGTGGCAAGATATACGGATATTTTCCAACCACGTTATGCTTCTTAGAAATTGCCTATTTTAGTCGCAAACACGCTCACTGTGTTACAGAGGGATTTATCGATGTCTACGGCAATAAAGTTTGGGATGCTGAGTGGCAAACTGCCCAGATTTATTACACTCCCTTGCGGTTAAATCGCATCTTTAAAGAAGCGGGATTAAAACAACTCAGTTTGGAGATGCAGTTTTTGGACTATGAGCCTTTTGTTTCGATGTTTAAAGAGATGATAGCTCATGACGACCCGGATATTTTTCTCTGGCATCTTCTAGTTCGTTATGAAAAATAGGACTTAGGCATTTGGGCGAAGCATCGAGCGAGATGCTTCGTTTCACTCAGCATGACACATAGGCTTTGCGTAAGTAGGGACACGGCAATGCCGTGTCCTTCTTCGTGTCAACAACTAGGTCAAACCCGCAGTCCGGCAAGGGTTGAAACCCCTGCCTCAAAGCTAAAGTCCTCTTAAGAGGACTGAAAAACTCATTAGTCCTCTTCAGAGGACTTTAGCTATTAGACAGGGAATTCATTCCCTGGCGGTCTGGCGGACTGGCGACTGTCAGCGACGAGTTGTGGTTGAGGTCAAACTCTAGAATCTGGAAATTAACAGAGGTGATGAGTACGATCGCGCGCTTGAAGAGAAATGTATCGAAATAGAAACGCGATCGCAAATTTATTTTTTATACCCTCCGATAACTCCCCACCTACAGATTGTTTCCCAACTAGGCTTCAACTATCAGAGTAATGTTTTCCAGTCTCACGACGCGAACAACTTCACCGGGTGGCAAAGTTATTTCTCGAACGCATTTGGCAGGCCACCAACTGCTTTGAAATCGCACACTGCCGGACTGATTAGGTTTAATTTCTTCTTCAACGATCGCTTTTTCAGAATTGTCAAAATTCATGATTGCTTACTCCCGATTGTAGATTTGTCTTGACTTTCAGAACTGAGCGCAAACGACGCTGCAACGATCAAAGTAATATTTTCAATTCCCACGACGCGAACCACCTCACCGGGTTCAAAAGTCATGTCTCTATCGCACTTCGCCGGCCACCAACTGTTTTGGAAACGAACCCGGCCGCATTCTTGAGGGCGAATTTGTTCATCTACGATCGCTGTTTCAACATCGTTAATAGACATCGCTGCTTGCTCCTAAATATAAACTCGACTCGATCGGTGTGTAAGTTAGAAGCTTGTCTGTCAACTTCCCCTCCACACTCAACAGTATCCCCGGCCAACCTCGGCCGTGTCAGTCGGGAAAAGTCTATACAAGTCCACTGTTTGAGCGTGTAAGCGAGTCGGAAAAAGTCTGTTAAAGTTGTCTCAGATCGGTAACGCTAAACCTGGTGACTAAATGGAAGCCGATCGTGCACTGGATTTTACCAACTCGTTACTTGTGGCTCGAAACCTGAAAACTCTCGACAACCTTGACAGCGCGATCTTTCGCGAAGCTTGGCAAGGCGTGCAAGGCAGGACGTACCAACAGGTTGCAGATAGTGAAGGGTATGGAGTAGGGACTGTTAAGGATGCTGCCTCTAATTTGTGGAAGCGACTTTCAGCGCTGTTTGGAGAAGGCGAAAAAATCAAAAGAGACAACCTTCAGGCGGTTGTAGAGCGGTATTGGCGCAGCTACTCGAAACTTGAACCGCAGTCGGGACAAACTGTTCCGGCCCAAGTATCTCCTGGACTTGATGCGGAGTTGGACATGGAAAACCCGAACTTTTTGGGCCGCTTCGGGGCGATCGAAGATCTCAATACTCTTGTCGCCCAAGGAGCTAAAGTGATTGTCATCCAAAGTGCCGGCGGTATCGGCAAAACGACTGTGGCCAGACAGTATCTCAAATCTCAAGGGTTCGATCGAACCATTGAACTGTTGATGGCAAAAGAGACAGAAAACATCACGGCCTTGGAAAGCGCGATCGAAGAATGGCTCAAGCAAGACTTTCAGGAAGAACCAGGGCCCGACTTTGGCGTCACCCTGGGGCGGCTGAAGCGACAGCTTCAGACTCACAAAGTCGGCGTATTGATTGACAATTTGGAAGCCGCACTCGACGGACAAGGTAAGTTTATTGAACCGCACCGCCTTTACGTGGAACTGTTGCGAGTTTTGGCGGACGCAGCGGTGCAGTCGGTAACGCTGATTACCAGTCGCGATCGACTGTGCGATTCTGATGTCACCGTCGAACACTACTTGCTTCCGGGATTGGAAGTTGAAGTTTGGCGGCAGTTTTTTAGCGGCCGCAACATCAATATAGATGATGTCGCCCTCAAGGAAATGCACAAAGTTTACGGCGGCAATGCCAAAGCAATGGGCATTATTTGCGGCACGATCCGAGAAGATTTTGACGGAGATATGGCGGCCTACTGGCGGGAAAACAGCGAAGATCCGCTCCTTGAAACTGACTTAAAAAATTTAGTTACCAGTCAGTTTAACCGCCTGCAAGAACTCGATGCCGAAGCCTATCAACTCCTCTGTCGCTTGGGCTGTTATCGGTATCAAGACGTGCCGACAGTCCCTACTGACGGAGTTTTGTGTTTGCTATGGGACGTGCCCGAAGCCGGACGCCGACAAATCATTAAATCGCTGTTGCACCGATCGCTAGTTGAGTCTCAGAAGGGCGAATACTGGCTGCATCCAGCAATTCGCGAAGAAGCGGTCGATCGGCTCTCGCCCGGAGACTGGGAAACTGCCAACCGCAAAGCAGCCGAGTTCTGGACAGAGGGTGTTGAAAATATTGAGACTGTAGAAGATGCCCTGAAAGCTTTTGAAGCTTACTATCATTATGTGGCAATTAGCTGTTTCGACCAGGCCGCTAGCGTTATCCTCAAAAAAATCAATATCCAGTTTGCCAAAGATTACAAGCTCGGTAGAGCGCTCTACAAATTAGGTTTCTTGCAGCCAGTAATTTCAGCCACTACTCGTATCGTCAACAATGTGACTTCGGATTATTATTTGAGCGGTTTATACAGTATATTAGGCATTTCTTACCGGATTTTAGGCGAAATAAATCAAGCCATAGAATGCCACCAGATATCAGAAATAAAAGCCACTAAATCTTTGCAAATTCTAGCGAAAAGCAGCGAACCTGAAAACGGTAAACAAGCTAATCTGGAATTCTGGAAAGTTAACGCTGCAATTAATATAGGTTTTTGTCAAATAGAAATGCGCGAATTAGAATCAGCTATGGAGATATTTGTCAAGCTGAAAAATTCGCGGGACGAAATCGGGATTAATAGCTATTCGCTCGATGTCGGGTTAGCTTTCCTCAACTCCTGTGTCGGAGCCAAAAAAGAGGCGGAAGAGCTCGCCGAAAAACTTTATGCCGATCGGGAAAACAGTCATTTGGTGGGTACGGGATACAAGTTAGTTTTTCTCGCCGCCACCTATCAAAACCTGGGAGAGACAGAGAAAGCTTTGAGTTTGTACCGCCAAGCGATCGCCCAAGCCGACCGAAACCAGTACAACACCATCAAAGCCAAAGCTCTCAGCGCTACAGCCGCGCTGTACCGAGAAGGGGGAGAACTTGACCAAGCCCTGCAGCACCATGCAGAAGCAATAGAAATACTCGATCGAGCCAGCGCTAAATTAGACCGAGCCGAAGCTTGCTATCAACTAGCACTAACAGAACAAAAACTGGGTAACATCGAGAAAAGTCAAGAAAATTTTGAGCGCGCCATTCAACTCTTTAGCGAAATGGACGCTAGCAAACAAGTAGAAAAAGTACAGTTAGCCACAACAAAAAAAACAGAAAAAATACCTAATTAATCGAGCAACAAATCAGAAAATAGATACAATAAACGAAAGAACAACCATAAACTTTGTAGATGTCAGGAACCTCAGCCTAAAGGCATGAGGCTTGAAGGAAAAATCTAACAAGCCGTTCTGACGGGCCTAAGTCTTAACTGGCTACGTTTTTTGAGTCACGACACCGGGAGAATGCGA